>JAQBVJ010000010.1 GCA_027623235.1 Planctomycetota bacterium | reverse complement strand
ATGATCACCCCCCGGCCCACCGTGCAGTGCAAACACGACGGGCCGATCGACCATCCCGGCACCATCCGCAGCAAGTCCGGGGCCTTCGACATCGAAGTAGATCTCAGTGCCGTTGATGCGGGCTTTCATGATCAGGTCCTCAAGTGGCGTAAGCTTCCAGCTTGCGGTCAGCGAACCGGGCAAGCTGGAAGCTTACCCCACAATGGCCTACGCGATCACGTCGTGGACGACGTGCCCGTGAACGTCGGTCAGCCGGAAGTCTCGACCGGAATAGCGATACGTCAGCTTCTCATGGTCGAGCCCCATGAGGTGCAGAATTGTGGCGTGAAGGTCGTGGACGTGGACGCGGTTTTCGACGGCGGTGAGGCCGAACTCGCAGGTGGAGCCGTAGCTGAATCCGGGGTTGACTCCGCCACCAGCCATCCAGACAGTGAACCCGTAGTGGTCGTGATCTCGACCTTTCTGGCCTTCTGACGTCGGAGCTCGACCAAACTCACCACCCCAGATCACAAGCGTCTCTTCAAGCAGCCCGCGCTGTTTGAGATCCCGGATCAGCGCCGCGATGCCCTGGTCGCAGGCATCGGCGAGTCGTTTGTGGCCGCCGACGATGTCGCCGTGACCGGTGTCCCAGGCGATGTCGTATCCATCGATCGAGTGGTTGAGCTGAACCATCCTCACGCCACGCTCGACGAGCCGCCGCGCGAGCAGGCAACCCTTCGAGTACTCGCTGCCGCCGTACAGATCGTGAGTCGACTTCGATTCCTGGCTGAGGTCAAACGCGTCCGGAACGGCGAACTGCATTCGGAATGCCATCTCCATGGTCTCGATGCTGGCTTCCAGTTGCTGGTCCTGCTGCTGCCGCTCCAGGTCCAGTCGATTGAGCTGCGTCAGCAGGTCCGCCTGACGCCGCTGTTCTTCGCGAGGCAGATTCGAATTCTTGAGGTTCTGCAGAATCGCGTCCGGTTTCATTTCATGAATGTTGACGTAGGTTCCGGAGTAGGCACCCGGCAGGAACGAGTTCCCCCAGTTGGCCATCTTCCCGCGCGGCTGAGCCCGCGGGCTCATCGCGACGAAGCCCGGCAGGTTCTGATTCTCGGTGCCGAGTCCGTAGACCAGCCACGATCCCATGCTCGGCCGGCTCGGCTGAAGATGGCCGAGGTTGAACATCATGATCGCCCCGGCATGTTCGGGAATGTCCGTGTGCATCGAGTGGACGAAACACAGATCATCAACCAGCTCGGCGGTGTGCGGGAAAATGTCGCTTACCCATTTGCCGGTCTGGCCGTACTGCTTGAAACCGAACGGCGAGGGAAACAGCCCCAGCTTCGTGTTTCGCAACGACTTTCGATCAACACTCTTCGGCCGTTGACCGGCATTCTTCGCGATCTCTGGTTTATAGTCGAACGTGTCCACCTGGGACGGGCCGCCCGGCATAAAGAGCTGGATGATCCGCTTCGCCTTCGGAGCAAAATGCGGAGCCTTCAACGCGAGCGGATTCGGCCCGCCCGGCGCAGCGGATACCGAACTTCCACTGAGCCCGGCTTCGGTGAGCACACTGGCGAGACCGAGTGTGCCAAATCCGGCTCCCATGCGGTGGAGAAGATCCCGTCGGTTGAGGGGCGGCAGTGGGTTGCGGTGAAACATGTTTTCTTGATCCTCATACCTGTCCGCCATCGCGGCCGGCGTCGAAGGTTCTTTTACCAGTTAAGTTTGAAACAGAAGGAACGAAGAGAACAAAGGACATGCTGGTCTTCGTTCCCTTCGTTCCTTTTGTTCAAGCCCGAGTACTGATTCCTATCTCACATACATGAATTCGTTGGAGCTCAACAGCACCTGAGCATACTGAACCCAGCGGTCGAGTTTCGATGGCGTTCCTGCGGCGGGAGCCTCTCCGACCGGAACCGGGCCGTCATCGCGGGCTGACTGAAAAATGTGATCGACGTTGATGTGCCCCCAGCCTCCACGGCGGTTGTCGACAATTTCAAAAACGCAGGATTTGCCAACAAAGTCCCGTACATCCCACACGGCCCAGGCAAGTTTCTCGCTGCCGCCACCGGCAATGTTCGGGCCGAGCGCTGTACGAACTTCCTTGCCGTCGACCTTGAGGGCCATGTAGGTCTCATTCCTGTAACCGCCGCCGCCAACCAGGAAGCGAATGAACGGCCGCTCGATTTTTATCGCTGGCGAGGTCAGCCGGCCGACTGTCCCGTCCCCTTTGAAGAACGAATTGACGAGGCCCTGGCCGGCGAATCCGCTGACAACCATCTGCCCGGGAAGTGTGCCTCGCGCGGGGTGAGGCCCAAATGCTTCGCCGTCGACCTTCCAGTCTCCGTACGAGTCACCTTCGAAATCCGCGATCAGAATGTCGGCGTTCGGAGTCTCCGGCATCGGTCTTTCCCTGGCGGGTTCCGGCTCCTGGGGTTCCTCGTTCGTGATAAACGCCAGGCCGATCTGCATCTCCCGCGGCGTGGCGTCGCGACCAAACAGCAGTTGATAGGCCAATTGAATTCGTTCGGTGTCACTCTTCGAGTTTTCCTCAAGCCGAGTGACCAGCGCGTTGGCTCGACTGGTCATGAACGAGCTGTTGAGCATGAAGAGAAACTGCTGCGGCACGATGCTGATTGGTCGTTTGGCGATCGTTGCACGCATCAGTGGAAAGTCGAACAACTGCAGAAACCGGTCGGATGCAAATCGGTCGCCATTGCGACTGGCCTGAGCATAGATCGTCCGCCGTCGGCTTCTCTCGATGTCGCCGACTGGACCACCCCCCATGTTGAGATCGATTTCGCCAGTCACAGTCAGCAGCGAATCCCGCCAGGCTTCCACATCGAATCGTCGCGGGTTCATTCGCCAGATCAGACGATTGTCACCATCGCGGCCGAAGCCCCTGTCGTTGATGCGGCTGCTCATCTGATAGGTGGCCGAGTCCATGATCAGTCGGTGCAGATCCTTGATCGACCAGCCGTTTTCCATAAACGTCGCGGCGAGCCAGTCGAGCAACTCCGGATGCGTTGGTTTCTCCCCGAGCGTTCCGAAGTTGCTTGGAGAACGGACGAGGGCTTTGCCGAAGTGGTGCAGCCAGACCCGGTTCACGAATACTCTCGCGGTGAGCGGGTTGTCCTTGCTGGCGATCGACTCGGCGAGCTCAAGGCGGCCGCTTCCTGTCGTAAATGGCGCCGGTTCAGCACCCTCGATGAGCCGCAGGAATCTTCGCGGCGCCGCCTCACCCGGTTTGCGAAGATTACCTCGCAGCGCGACCTGCATGTCGCTGCTGCCGGAATCGGCGAGAGCGTGAGCGACTTCGTACTTCGGCGGAGCCGTCTTTTTCAGCGCGTCGAGCTGCGTTTGCCACTCGACCTGCCGCTTCTTCTCGTCGTCATTCGGACCTCGCTTTTCCTTTTTCAATTGATTGGCGAGGTCTTTCTGAAGCCGGTCGACCTGCCGAATCTCGTTCTGACGTTCATTGTAGATCCTGACGATTTCCGGAGCCGCCAGCGGATACTCGACAAACCGCGTGTTGTTAAACACGCCGGCCAGCGAGTAGTAATCCTGAGTCGGTATCGGGTCGAACTTGTGATCGTGGCAGCGGGCACACGCGACAGTCAGTCCAAGCAGTCCGCGGGTCAGCGTGTCGACTCGATCGTCCAGTGTCTCGCCCTTCGCCTGCGCGACGCTGTCCGGGTCGCCGCCGTCAGAAATGTACGTTGGCCCAAGCGCGAAGAATCCTGTGGCCACTCCGGCCTGCTCGTTGGGGGCGAGCAGGTCGCCGGCAATCTGCAGCCGCAGAAAATCGTCGTACGGCACATCCCGGTTAAGAGCGCCCACCACCCAGTCTCGATATCGCCATGCATAAGGCAGCCCGGCGTTGTCGAGGAAGCCGCCAAAGCCGTCGCTGTACCGGGCCACGTCGAGCCAGTGCCGACCCCATCGCTCACCGTAGTGCGGCGACGCAAGCAGCTCATCGATGAGCTCTGAAGTTGCCTTTGAGTAATCCGCTTTAGCGGCCGCGACGAACTCATCCACTTTTTCCGGAGTCGGCGGGTAGCCCACCAGGTCAATCCAGATCCGCCGGCACAGCACGCGCGGCTCGGCCCGCAGCGAGGCTTCCAGTCCGGCTTCGTGGAGCTTCGCTCCCACAAACTGGTCGATCGCATTTCGAACGGGATGACTGGCCGGGACGGACGGGGGCTCGTGTTTCGCGACCGGTTGCCAGGCCCAGTGCCCGTTCCGAACCTCGGCCCAATCGACATTCGCGAGCCGTGCCGCGGGTTCAGCCGTCGCCGTCCCCTTCGGCCAGGGCGCACCCATCTCGACCCACTTCACGAGAGTTGCGATCTGAGCGTCCTTCAACTTCCCGTCTGGTGGCATCTCGTACGACTCGTAGCGAATCGACTGGATGAGCAGACTTTCATCCGGCTTGCCGACGATGATCGACGTCCCGGAATCCCCACCTTTCAGAACGTGCTCTCGCGCGTCCAGCCGCAGCCCCGCTTTGAGAGCCTTCGCCTTTCCGCTGTGACACGAGTAGCACCGTTCGGCGAGAAGCGGTCGGACTTTCGTTTCGAAGAACTCCAGCTGACCGACCGTAAATTCGGGCGAGTCTGTTTTCGCATCCTGCGCCGGCACGAGCGAAGAATTGCAGAAAACCAATGCCAGAAAACCAAGCATGACTGCGAAACGAGGCAAATGAACCATGCGCAATTCAATCCGAAAGAACCTTAGCGGAGCGGCGCGAGCCGCCCGGTGACACGCTGGCGTAACAGCAATCGGACCGGACGGCTTGCGCCGTTTCGCTACTTTGTGTGACTGACCTTTAACGTGACGCCGCGGCGACTGATTTGTCGCCGATGCAGAACAGGTGCTTTTCGCCGCGAATATAAAGCCGTCCGTTGGAGACCGCGGGAGACGCGAAGGTGAATTCGCCGAGCGGGTTTTCCTCAACAACACCTGGCTCGTCGCCCGCTTTGACGATCTTTGTGGTTCCGTCATCGGCCACGAAGAAGACGTGAGTTTTCGTCGCGATCAGCGACGCGCTGTAGTGATTGCCCATTCGCTCCTTCCAGATCTTCTCGCCGGTTTTCGTGTCGAAGGCGCTCGCGGTTCCGCGATCGTCGGCGACGAACAGAGCGTTACCGGCCAGCACGGGCGAAGGCACGTAGCAGCTGACATCTTTCGTGTGCCACAGCACGTGCGACTCCGTCACGTCCCCCTCACCGTCGGGCCGAACGGCGATGACGTGGTGAGTCGGGAAGCCAGCTGCCATGAAGAAGTTCTTGCCGTCGAAACACGGCGAGGCCACATACTGTTCGGGAAGACCTTCTTCATCGACATGCCAGTACTCCGAGCCGTCGGCCGGATTGAGGCACTGCAGGCGGCGACTGCCCGGGACGAACATCTGAGTCTTCCCGGCAACCTCGCGGATCAGCGGCGTCACGTAGCTGCGGGTTTCGTATTTGCGGGGTACCTTCCAGACGGTTTTTCCGGTGTTTCGATCGAGAGCGACGATGTACGACTTGCCGTCGTGATCACCGTTGACGATGAGGAGCTCGCCATGAATGACCGGGCTACTGCAGAATCCGTGGACGCTGACGAACTCGCCGGGCTTAACGAGCCACTTGCGGTTTCCGTCATAGTCGTAAGCGGCAATGTTGATCACGCCAACCGTCACCGGCCTGGCCCGACCCACGTTGGGAGCCGGAATCGTTTTGCCGTCCACTTCGAGGAACGCGACGTAAATCAGTTTGCCATCCGTCGCCGGCGTGCTCGACGCGTAGCTGTTGAGATTGTGCTTCGTTTCGAGCTGCGACTTCAAAACGACCTTTGACCACAACTGATCGCCGTTTTCGTCGAGGCAGATCAGCTGCCGCTCCTGCTTTTCCTGATCGCAGGTCACGACGAAGATCCGGTTGTCCCAGACAATCGGCGACGCATGGCCATTTCCAGCCAGCGGCACTTTCCAGACGACGTTCTTACCGGTCTCACCGTTCCAGGTCATCGGCACAGTCTGGTCGATGCTCGAACCGTCGCCGCGCGGACCGCGCCAGCACGGCCAGTTTTCCGCTTGAGCGGCCAGACTGGCGGACAGGCACAACAACATCACAAGTGAGACGACGGCGGCGGGCTTCATGGCAGGTTCCTGCGCGAGGACTTTTTTGAGGCAAACTGCGGGATCACAGTTTCGAGGAAAAGCACTGCAGGCTGCAAGTGTCGTTGGGTCGAAGACGGCATTTGTCTGCGGTCAATCAGGGTGCCTTCGTGTGGACTCAATCTCAGAGAACTCAATCCGGCGAAAAACGCCTCACGATTTCCCTCGCCGCGCGGAGCCCGTCGACGGCCGCTGAGATGATGCCGCCCGCATAGCCGGCTCCTTCGCCAATCGGGTACAGGCCGCAGAAGCCTGGCGTCTCAAACGTCTCGCGGTCGCGCTCAATTCGGACGGGCGAGCTGCCTCGCATTTCCGGGCCGACCAGCGTGGCGTTCTTCAGAAAATCGCCCCGCCAGTTTTTATCCATGATGACCATGCCCTTCCGCAGTGCCGAAGACACGACGGACGGCAGGACCTCATCGAGCGCGGCTGGAACGGTGCCTCTTGGATACGACGACGCGAGTGACTCGCCCGAGTGAGGTCGCCGTCGCTCAAGGAAATCTTTCGCACGCTGAATCGGGGCGAGGTAGTTGCCCTTGCCGAGTTCGAATGCGGCTGCCTCGAACTTCCTTTGCAGTGCGACTCCGGCGAGCGGGTGGTCGCTGCCGAATTCGTGCGGCTCCAACGTCACCATCAGGCCGCTGTTGGCAAATGCCGTGTCGTGTTTCGAGTTGCTCATTCCGTTTGTGCAGAACTGGCCGGGCTCAGAAATGCTGGGGATCACGACGCCGCCAGCACACATGCAGAACGAGTAGACGTCTCGATTCGACTTCGCGGTCAGCGTGTAGTCGGCGGCTCCGAGAAGTTGTTCGTATTCGGCGCGACCGTATTTGTGCCGGTTGATCTGGTCCTGAGGCTGCTCGATTCTCAGGCCGAGCTGAAACGCGCGAGGCTGCATCGGTACGCCCTGGCTGTGCAGAATCTCGTAGGTGTCCCGCGCACTGTGACCGATGCCGAGAATGACTCGCCCGGCAGGAATGAACCCGCCTGACGTGTGAAGGCCTCGCACGACTCCATCGTGAACGTCGAGCTTTTCCAGGCAGCATTCAAAGCGGTATTCGCCGCCGAGAGCTTCGACCTCGCGACGCAGATTTCGAACGATCATCGGCAGGCGGTTACTTCCCAGGTGCGGTCGATGCTCGTAAATCAGCGAAGCCTTCCCCCCGCAATCGACGAACCGCTCGAGCACCCAGTCGACGTCGGGACCGGTCATTCGGCAGGTCAGTTTGCCGTCGCTGAAAGTTCCGGCACCGCCCTCGCCAAAGAGGTAATTGTTCTGCGGCTCAAATTCGCCGCCATGATCAAACCGACGAATTGCCGGCACACGTTCCTTGACCGGATGCCCACGCTCGATGATGAGTGGCGAGTAGCCTTTCCGGGCAAGGTAGAGAGCGGCGAAAAGTCCTGCCGGTCCTGACCCGACAATGACCGGTCGCCCATCCAGCGAGACCGCACCAGGCGAGGGATCGTCAAACGGCTTCGGCTGCCACGCCTCGAAACTCGCACCGCCGAGCAGCTCCGAGCCCGGCTCCGGCGGTGTCTCACCGGCCAGGTCCACCGCGATCGAGTACACAAACTTCAGTTCATTCCGCGACCGGGCATCGAGGCTCTTGCGAAGGATCTTCCAGCTTCGAAATTGGTCAACAGGAACGCCAAGCCGAGCAGCCACTTCGCCAGGCAGCTCCAATTCGGGCAGCTCGACAGGAACTCGGACATGGCCGACTCGCAACAGCATGAGACTTCTTTCCATTCAAGGCTTCCCTGTCTGGAAACAGGGCCAACGAATGACGGGAATTAAACGAATTCGTTAACTCTGCAGGGACATTCGTCAAATCCGTCTGATTCGTTGGCTGCACCGATCAGAGGCAGCATTTTCACCGGTACTTCGGGGCGACTCGCCTGAGCCACTTGTCCAACTCCGTCGCGACGATGGCATTGACGATGGCATTTCCGGCCGCGATGTAGTGGTGAAACACCTCTTTGAGAAACAGCCGTGAGGCCTGATTCACCACGGCCATAAACGCCGGGCGGAGATCGACGTACGGAATTCGCTTCTTGATTCAGAAACTGCTCCAGCAGGCGTGAAACACCGTCGTAGCGCGTGACGGAGGCACTGTCACACAGCTCGGGCAGTGTCGGTGTCAGCGCGAAAACCGTTGGGCAATCGAATTCGCGGCACAAAGCGGCGGTCGCGCGACTGATGTGAACTCCAATGAAGAGAGCCTCTTCGTCTGTCGGCGCGGCAGGTGCGGGGGCGACCTGTGCAATCGTCCGAACGAGGGCACTGTTCTCCCTCATCGCATTCACGATCTCCCCCTGCTTGAGAATCAACGCGCCCTTTCCGAGTTTCGCTGGCACGGGGACGTTGCCCACGACAAGTCGCTCGTTCTCGACGTCAAATTTCGGAGTTGCAAATCCGTTGGCCGTGCGACCGGTCATCAGTCGCCGAAAGTCCTCAACAATAAAAACACAGACAACCAGATCCGGCTTCAGTTCCGGTCCGAGCCGCTTCAGCCAGAGGTAACTCTGGCCGATCGAGTAGCCCCCTTGGCCCATGTTGACCGTTTCCAGCCGCCCGCTTCCCAGTTCCTGGAGCTGATGCGGAAACGTCATTCGATCGTCGACCCCGTAGCCGAGCGTGAATGAGTCGCCCAGGCAGATCGCTCGAAAGGTCTCGTCCGGTTTGTCCTTCGAATAATCGACCAGCCCGCGAACACCGTTCGCGTTGATCGTGATGGTCTGCCCGGGGCCGTAGAAATTTTTAACCCGCGTGCCTGGCTTGTTCGCCCAGCCGAGCTCCTCGTCGTACTGACAGTGAAACTCTTCTTTGAGCTCCTCAACCCGCGGACCGTCACTCAGAAGTAAGCCGACATCCAGTCCAACCCAGACGGCACTCAAAAGCCCTTCAAGAAAAATGAGGAGCAACGTAACGGCGAGCACGCTGAAACCGATCCGCTTGAGGATGGACCGGGGTGCTTTCTTTTCAGGCTCGGACGTCGGCGTTTTCGGCATGAGTGTAAGGTTACGCAAAAATCCCGGAGACGACGCGGCTGTGCGTCAGTCGTCCGAATTTCAGTCGTTTTTCCGTGGGAGGTGTTCTCATCAGACATCGTCGGCAAGTCGGGCCGGCGTCTCAACAGAGATTGCAACTTTTATGCGGTTCCCGCTGAGCCCAGCTCACACAACCCTCGGGCCCGGCCCACACAGTCGGCCCTTCCCGCGGCGTCCGCTTGTCAACGTCGGTTGCCGTTTCCACAATCGCACTCGGCTTCGCCGTTCGAAGCTTTTCGAATTTCGCTCCACTCGTGCTCATTGAGACCGGGAATCTGAATCTCGGTGGTCGGCACGGCCACTCCTGAAAAGGCCCAACTGTGAAAACCCGCTTCCTCGCAGCCATGCTGCTCCTGTCTTTCGCAGTCGCTCAGCCAGTGGCGGAAGATGCCGACAAAAAAGAAAAAGTCGAAAAGTGGATTCCTCTTTTCAACGGGAAGAACCTCGACGGCTGGATTCCGAAAATCCGCTATCACGAATCCGGTGAGAATTTCGCCGGCACATTTCGCGTCGAAGACGGCGTGATGAAGGTCGGCTACGACAAGTATGACGAGTTCGGACAGCGCTTCGGCCACCTCTTCCATAAAGAACAGTTCTCACACTACCGGCTTCGAGTCGAATACCGGTTCGTCGGCGAGCAGGCAAAAGGCGGTCCCGGCTGGGCCTTTCGGAACAGCGGCATCATGGTGCACGGCCAGACTCCGCAGTCGATGGAGAAGGACCAGGATTTTCCGGCCTCAATCGAAGTCCAGTTGCTCGGCGGAGACGGCGAAAAGAAACGCACGACAGGCAATCTCTGCACGCCGTACACCCATGTCGAGATGGACGACAAGCTGCTGAAGCGGCACTGCACGACTGCAAACTCGGAAACATATCACGGCGATCAGTGGGTGACTTCGGAAGTCGAAGTCCGAGGCAACGAGCTGATCCGCCACCTCATCAATGGCCAGGTCGTGCTCGAATACAAGAAACCGCAACTGGACGATTCGACCGACATCGGCAAAAAGCTGGCAGAGAAAAACGGGGGAGTCCAGCTGAGCAAAGGGACCATCTCGCTGCAGTCCGAAAGCCATCCCTGTGAGTTTCGAAAAGTCGAGATCCTCATCCTGAAACCCTGATCGCACCAGCGCAGAGCCCGATCCAGCGGCAATGGCAGCGCAAGACAGAATCCCGACACCCCGAATGAGGTGCCGGGATTTTTTTCTGGCGGGTCTTGTTACGTAATGTGAGCTCCCTTGGTTTCCACATAGACCGCGTACAGCGAAGTGCTGCCCGTCATGAAGAGGCGGTTGCGTTTTGTGCCACCGAAGCAGACGTTGGAGCAGATTTCCGGAAGCAGAATCTGACCGATCCGAGTTCCGTCTTCTCCGGCGAAGATGTGGACTCCGTCGTAGCCTTCTCCGACCCAGCCGGCACTCGCCCAGATGTTGCCGTCTTCGTCGCAGCGGATGCCGTCGGCGAAACCGCCTTTTTCTTCGCCGTCAATTTCCAGCATCATGGATGCGAATTCTTTGCCGTTGGCCAGTTTCGTGCCGTTGTCGACAATGTCCCAGACCTTGATATTCCGCTTCGCGTCGTCGTAGTGCGAAGCTCCTGTGTCGGCCACGTAGACCTTCTTGTAGTCGGGTGAGAAGCACAGTCCGTTCGGTTTGTGGATCTCGTCGGACAGCTGATGCACTTTTCCGGTCTTCGCGTCGATCCGGTAAATCGCTTCCTTCTGGTAGGGCTGCACCGAGCCGGTATTGGCGCGTCGTCCTTCGTAGTTCATCAACCCGCCGTAGCCGGGATCGGTGAAGAAGATATCGCCGCTCGGGTGGACGGCTCCATCGTTGGGGGCGTTCAGCGACTTGCCGCCGTACTCGCTGGCCAGAACCGTTCGCGTTCCGTCGTGCTCGTAGCGGGCGACCGTCCGGGTAAGATGCTCAAACGCGATCTGGCGACCCTGGAAATCGAAGGTGTTTCCGTTACTGCACTGCGACGGGTTCCGGAAGATGCTGACGTGGCCGTCTTCTTCCAGCCATCGGTACTGCACGTTGCTGGGAATATCGCTCCACAGGAGATACCTGCCGACCGCATTCCAGGCCGGGCCTTCCGCCCACAACATTTTCTGGCTGTGGAACAGGCGAAGAATCGGCGAATTTCCCAACTTGTACTTCTTAAAGCGATCGTCGAGGACCACCACGTCCGGTTCCGGGTATCGAGTCGGCGCAGCGTTCGGGCCGTAGTCACGTCCCAACGCTGCCCCGGCAAAGCCAGTTGCGGCGGCGGCCGCAGCGAGGAATGATCGGCGACCGACTTTAGTTGTCGGCTCAGAAGTCTGTTCGGGAGTCGGGGAAGGCTGATTCATGATGCTCTCCTGTGTGAGTTAACGGTGATCCGGTCACGGCGTGGCGAGCGTAGTTTCCGCAGCCAGGACCGGCAACCGACGCTCCGATTCGGATCAGATTGACCAGTCGGAGCGAGGTCCGTTCACGGTGCCTGGAAACAGAGTTCCCGCTTTCAAGTCTCACACGAAGTCACGAAGACACAAAGAACGGAATCAACACCTTTGTGTCTTCGTGCCTTTGTGTGAGCCTTCGTTTGGTTGCGGCTGCCCCCAGACTATGGGATGTAACGCCGGTGGCTTAGAACTCGCAAATTCAAGTCCATTGATTCGGGATGTCTCCAGTCTCTGACTCCTGCCCAGCCGAGTTTCTCATTTATGACCGAACCCAGAACAGTTTTCATCACCGGCGTCAGCGCAGGAATTGGCTTCGGCCTGACAGAGGAGTTACTCGAACGCGGATGGCGCGTCATCGGGCTCAGTCGGCGCGAGCCTTCGTTGACTATCGACCACGAGGGTCGGTTTCTTTTTCAGGCGGTCGACGTTTCTGACTCAGACTCGCTTTGTGAAAAAGTTTCGGCGCAGCTTGAGGGAGTCCCGCATCTCGACCTGGTGGTTTTGAACGCGGGGATTCTTGGCGAGTTTGGCGACCTGCGCGAAATGACGCTCGACAATCTTCAAAACACGATGAATGTGAACGTGTGGTCGAACAAACTGATTCTCGATGCGATGTTCGAGGGCGGACGCACTATTGAGCAGGTCGTCACGGTGTCGTCCGGAGCCGCCGTCAACGGGAACCGCGGCTGGGGTGGCTATTCGATTTCGAAGGCGGCCCTCAACATGCTGACGTCGGTTTACGCGAAGGAACGGCCGGAAACTCACTTCTGCGCGTTCGCGCCCGGTGTTGTCGAAACCGCAATGCAGGACACCCTGCAGGCTCGTGAGCCTGACGAGCGGTTTCCGTCGGTCGAGCGTCTGCGGGCCATGCGCGGGACGGATGACATGCCCGACCCGCGTGAGGCGGCTCGACGATTACTCGCCGCCTTTGAGAAACTGCCACAGGTCGTGACCAGCGGTGATTTCGCTGACATTCGCAACCTGCCGGACTGATCGATTTCGCTTTTTGAAAACGCCTCGGGGAAAGAAAACGACGATGTTGAAAATGAATCGCCGACTGATCTGGCGTTGTGCCACGACCGTCGCCTGGTGTTTTTGTGTTGCCATGGTCTTCCAGGGAGAGCAGCCTCAGGTTGCGGCGGACGAAGGCTTTTCGATGTTTGTCTGGCCGAATCTGGCTCCGGGCGAGACATCGCTGGAGGTCGGAACGAAGCAGCCGAATCGACCGGATGAGAAACCGCCCGTCACGCGAGTCGTGCAGATCCGCCGACCCGGTCTCGACATTTTTCTGCCGGAGAAGAATCCCAGCGGAGCGGCGCTGCTTATCCTGCCGGGCGGAGGCTTCGGCAAGGTCGTGCCGGACAAAGAAGGTTCCGAAGCGGCTCCGTGGCTCAACAAACTGGGCATCGCCGCATTTGTGTTGCGCTACCGGACAAACGAGGTGACGCCGAAAGACGAGCCTGCTTTCTTGCGGCCTCTGCAGGACGCGCAGCGTGCGTTGCGACTCATTCGGGCCAACGCAAAGAAGTGGAACCTCAAACCGGACCGCATCGGCGTGCTCGGTTTTTCGGCCGGCGGCCAGGTCGCGGCGATTCTGCACACGGCGGAGGGCAGGGCGGCTTACGAGTCTCTCGACCAGATCGATGAACAGTCGTGTCATCCAGATTTCTCGTTGCTCGTTTATCCGTGGCGAGTATTTGATACGGCGACGGACGCTCTGCTGCCTGAGATCAAAATCACGAAAGCAACTCCGCCGGCCTTCATTGTGCACACGCATGACGATGCCTCGACGTCGCTTGGCAGCGTGCTGATTTACGCCGGCCTGAAGCGAAACGGAGTTCCCGCCGAACTGCACGTCTACCAGAACGGCGGCCACGGATACGGGATGAGAGCTGTCCCGAATTCCGACATCGGTACGTGGCCCGACCGGGCGACCGAGTGGCTGAATCGTCGCGGCCTGACAAACGCGAGCGAGCAAAAGTAGGACGGGTACTCCTGGCGTCTGAGTTCGAAAACCGTCGGGCGAGCTTCCAGATTGTCCGATCCGCGGTCCGCAAGCTGGAAGCTTACGCCACCGGGCAGGAATGCCCGTCCTACTGTGACACGACCTCCTACTGTGACACGACCTGTCCGGCTCGTATGACGCTTCGTGGGACGAAGCGAAGTCCGGTGCGTGATTCACCGCGAGCGTCGGTCAGCGAGACTTCCTCTTCGCGTTCCAGCAAGACCAGATCGGCGACAGAGCCGACGCTCAGTGAGCATCCTTCATCCAGCTTGAGCAGCGAGGCCGGCGTTTTTGTGACCGCCCGAAAGATGTCTCCCTCGCTCATTCCGGCCGCGGCCAGTTTAGACATGACCAGCGGCAGATCGTGTTGAGGCCACTGTCCCTCGTGTCGGTTCTGCAGGTCCGTTGAAATCGTGTCGGGCGGAAAGGCGTCTGCGATCGCGGCCTCGGCGACTTCAAAACTGAATGAGGCCATGCCGTGCCCGACGTCGAAGCGCACTCCCCGGTCCCGCGCTTCGAGCACGCAGGGCAACAATTTCCCGGTCTTGAGATCGACGATGCAGTGCGGCTCGCGCCGGAAGCAGTACGTGACGACGTCTCCGGGTCGGAGCAGTCGCAATTGTGCTTCGAGTGGCCAGTCCTCGGGACGTCGCATTCCGAACAGCAGCGGGAGCCCCGACTTTTTCGCGGCGATCAAACCTCGCCGCAGAATTTCTCGCGGGTCGGTATCGCCACACGCATGGTGGCTGACGTTGACCGAGATCATCCGCACGATTCCCGGATGCCGTGCGGCCGCCGCGACGCACGTGTCGATGTCGGCATCGGCGAGGTTTTCGAAACAGCCGGCCGCGGTGGATTCGCCGATCCGCGAGAGGTTCAGCGCGAGCAGAACTCGCGTCTGTGAGGTCTGCACGGTCGCAGCGAGGTAATTGTCAATGTTGTTCGATCCGGCATCGCCCTGAGACATCACTGTCGTCGTGCCTCGCGCGAGCATGGTCGCATCCGGATCGGTTCCGAAGACGGAGCCCGATTTCGCGGGGTGGGCATGCAGGTCGATCAGACCGGGAAGCAGGATGCCGTTCGGATAGCTGAGGTCCGGAGGCTCGACAGGCTCGTCGTCGGTCGAAGTCGAGCGACTGACGGAGGCAATTCGGCCGCCAGCGACGCGAATCGTGCCAGGCTCGTCGATCCCGGTCTGCGGACAAACGATTCGGCCAGCGGAAATCGTCAAAGTTCGCGGTGAGGCAGAGTTTTCATTTGGCTGCACAGGGGCACTTTCTTACGGCGGCACTTTCTTACGGCACTCACTTATGAGTATCGCGCCGAGCCGCCACGACGCAAAGTTGTGGTTCGTCTTTGCGGCTTTGCGTCTTTGCGCGCTTTCTCAAAACATTCCGTCAGGAATCAGTGGCAGCTTTCTCTGTCTCATCGGTCACCGGAATCGTGCAATCGACCTTCAGCCAGCTCAAAGCACACAGCGTGTAGGCGGCGGCACCCGTGATGAAGACCCACTTCCAGCTGATGTGCTCGGCGATGGCTCCGTACAGAATCGGGGCAACGATGGCTCCGGTGGTGGCGATGGCGTTGTTCCAGGCGAAGACGGTCGCGGTTGAGCGGCCGCCAATGTCGGTGACGACTCCCCAGGTGGTCGTGAGGCTCCAGTCGGAAAAGAACTTCACGAAGAACAGCATCGTGCAGAAGCGATACGGATTGTCGTACCAGATCAGTGCGGTGAGCAGCAGAACGGCGGCCATGCCTTTGCCGGCGAGGCCGACAGCAACGCGCGCCTTCCGGCGATCTCCCAGGCGACGGATCATGAAGTCGTTGAGCCAGCCGCCACACGCGCCGCCGCAGGCTCCTCCGAGCAGCGGCAGAGCCGAGTAGATGCCCATCTCTTTGAATTTGAGGTCGTGGACTTTGAACAGGAACAGCGGAATCCACGCGGAGAAAATGTTGTCGGCGATCGTGCTGAGAATCGTCTGGCCGTTCAGCCACAGCAGGTTGCGGGTGGACCGCGTTGTCATGCGCGAAAACATCTCGCGAATCTTCATTCGCGCGGGCGGCTTCTCCTCACTGCCGTTGTCGCCGTCCGAGCGTTCCTCGATCAGCGACGTTTCGGCATCATTCACGAGTGGGTGCTCGCGCGGCGAGTTGCGATAGGCGAGGAAGAAGACCAGCGCATGAAGCAGGCCGAGCATCGACAGCAGATAGACGGCCAGCCTCCAGGTGAAACCGTAAATGCCAATCATGACTGTCGCGACGAGCAGATTGGCCGAGACGCCGCCGATCCGGCCAAAGAAAACTCCCACCCAGCCCTGAACCGTCGTGCGACTCGACGCGGGAAACCAGTTGCGGGTGACTCGGCTGAGCGCGGCGTAGACGCCAGCCTGGCCAGTCCCAAGGACAACTCGGCCTCCAACCAGCCCCCATGTGCCGGTCGCCAGCGCGTGCATTGCAAGGCCGACGCACCAGACGAAGATGGCTCCGGTCAGCATGTATCGCACGCCGACCGAGTCAATCGCCAGCCCCATCGGCACCTGGGCTCCGGCGTAAAAAATCGAAAAGCCACTGTCGAGCAGCCCGAGGTCCGTCTCGCCAAGCCCGAACTCCGCTTCGAGCTTCGGCTTGATCAGTCCGAAAACGTAGCGGTGCAGATACAGCATCCACGACGTGCCGCACGCCAGGACGAAAACCACTTTGCGGAACTGTGTCGGCCGGTCGTTTGCGGCTTCCGTCTGTGATGCGTCGGCCATGGGAGTTTCGATCGGTTAGGTTCCGCAGGACGAATGCCCGTACGACAGAATGCGGCGTCTCTCAGCGTCTGGCTGCGAGCAGTCGTCGGATTTCTCCGCACGCGATCGCGAGTTCTTCGTCGGTCAGCTCGATGGCGTCCAGGTTGAGATAACCCTCCTCGGCGTGATGAGCGCGCATCATGATCGCCGGGTCTCCTTCCGCAAGGATCGCGTTCAGGGTGATTGCCGAGTGTGCGGCGACTCCTTCTTCGAGCGTCAGCCTCACCCGCGAAAACGGGCAGCCGTTCGGGTCAGGATCAATGCTCAGCTTGAGTCCGGGCAGATCACGCAGACCGTCCAGCACCATTCGCACTTTGCGATCCTGCTCGGCAGTCCAGGTGGCCATGTCCTGCGAGGCACGAAATTCGAGCGCGGCCATGGCTCCGATGATGGCCTCTTTGCCCGCTTTCATCGGGCGACCGATGCCCCGATTCTGAAGGTAGACGGCGTCGACCAGGTCCTTTCGGCCGGCGACGATCCCGCCCGTCGTCGAGCACAGATATTTGTGAGCACTCGTGAGGACGATGTCCGCGCCGTCCGCGATGAGCTGCCGCAGTCGCTGATCCTGAGCCGCTCCATCGACAATCACCGGCACTCCGAATTCGTGCGCGAGCTCACACACGTCCGGCAGCTTGACCCACCCGTAACGCACCGTGTGGTGAGACTCGACGTGGACGATTGCGGTCACTCCACCTCGCTCCAGTTCGTAGCGAAGCTGAGCGGGCAGGCAGCGGTTGACCGTACCCACCTCGACAACCTCCGCTCCAGCCAGACGGATGCCCTGCTCAATCGGGTTGCCATAGTTGACGCAGTGTCCTTTCTGAATGAGCACGCGGTTCGGCATACCGTCCGTGTCCGGAAGCTGCAGCACACGCGGCAGGCTGGTGCCGGTCATCGTTGCCGCAACGCTGAGCGTGATGCCGGCAGCCGTACACGCCGTCACGCAGCCGCTTTCGGCACCGGTGGCTTCTGCGATGACTCGCCCGGCCGCCGCCTGGAGTTCGTCGAGCACGAAGAATTGCCGCATCGATTCGGCGGCCGGCGCTGCGATCTCCGGCAGGACGATCGCTCCGGCCAGATGAGTCATCTTGCCGCACGCGTTGATGACGCGCCGCAGCCCGTATCGTTCGTGAAGGTCCATGAGAAGTCCTTTGGTTGGTCATTGGTCCTTTTTCATTGGTCATGACGATCGGTCTCGAATGACCAAAATTCAATGACCAATGACCAGATGGCTGTTCGCTCTTCCGCGTTTCTCCCACAATCCGGCCCCGCATTGATTCTCAACCGGAGCCACTTCATGAGTTATGACATTGTCATCCGCGGCGGTGAAGTCATCGACCCGTCGCAGAGACTTCGCAAGGTTTGCGATGTCGCCGTGACGGGTGACCGGATCGCGGCGGTCGAGGAGTCGATCGACGCGACCGGAGTTCACCAGGTCATCGACGCGCGAGGACAGCTCGTCGTGCCTGGTCTGATCGATCTGCACGTACACGTTTATCCGCACGCGCCGCTGGGGCTCGATGCGGATTCGCTTTGCCCGGCTGGCGGAGTGACCACGATGCTCGATGCCGGGACGGCGGGGTCTTACAACTTTGACGCGTTTCGACGGGACACGATCGACCGCGCGAAAACGCAGATTTTTTCACTTGTCAATCTGTCCTGCATTGGCCTCATCGCCGCCAATCTGGGCGAGCTGATGGATCGTCGCTATGCCGATCCCGAAGGAGTCGTCGCAACAATCGAGCGAAACCGCGATGTCGCTGTCGGCGTGAAAATTCGTGCGGGCACTCACATCATCGGAGCCGGTGAGCAGGGCTGGGCGAACCTCAACGACGCGATCAAAGCGGCCCGCGAATCCGGGACCTGGCTGATGGTCCATATTGGCGAGAGTCCGATGTCGATCCCGGACCTCGCCGATGCTCTCTCCCCTGGCGACTGCATCACGCACTGCTTTAAAGGTGGCAGCACGCGGGTGACCGATGATAACGGCCGCATTCATGAGGGCATCAAGGCGGCTGCCGAACGCGGAGTCATTTTCGACGTCGGCCACGGTTTCGGCAGTTTCGAGTGGGAGGTCGTTCAAGCGGCTCTTGACGACGGCTTCGAGCCGACAACGATCAGTACCGATCTCCACGCAAAGAATCTCCACGGACCGGTTTACGACATGCCCACGACGATGAGCAAATTTCTGCTGCTCGGTACGCCGCTGGAGCGAGTCATCGAGATGTCGACAACAACGCCTGCGAAGATCCTCAATCAGGAAGGCGAGTTGGGCACACTCAAAGTGGGATCAGTCGCCGACATTGCGGTGTTGGAGCAGCACTCAGGCCGCTTCGTCTTCACCGACAGTTACCGTGAGCAGCGTATCGGCGAGCGGCTGTTAACGGCCTCGGCCACTGTCCGTCGAGGAGAGATCGTTCCCGGTGGAGGCGGCACAAGAATGCGGCACCTGGCGGACTGACACCGTCCAACGAGGCCTGCAAATCACACGATGGAGCAACTCATGACCTGGCGAGTCCTCATTGCCGAAGTCAAACAGGAAACGTCGACGTTCAATCCGATGCCGACTCTTTACGACGAGTTCCGCATCTACACTGGTGAGGACATCTTCACGGCGTACCGCGACACGAAGACAGAACTTGCCGGAGCGTTCGACATTTTTGACGAGGACGGTCGCATCGAACTCGTCCCGACCGTCGCAGCCGACTGCGTTTCCGGCGGACCGATCGCCACACCCGATCTCGATCGTTTGCTGGGCGAGATCGAAGCGTCTGTCCGCTTGCAGTCGAGCATCGATGCCGCTTACATCTGCCTTCACGGAGCGATGGCCGGTGCCGACGAGGGGGATCCCGAAGGGCGACTGCTGCGAAATCTGCGCGAAATTCTCGGAGACATTCCGCTCGTCGCGTCGCTCGATCTGCACTGCGTCCTGACGGATCGGATGGTCGAGCACGCCGACATTCTGGTCCCGTACCACACGTACCCGCACACCGATCACTACGAGACCGGGCAGCGAGCCGCGCGGAATCTGCTCGGTCTGCTTGACGGAACATCCAAGCCGACTGTCGCGCGCGTCAAACTGCCAATGCTCGTTCGCGGTGACGAGTTGCTCACCGCGACCGGCCGCTTTGGCGAGGCCATTCGAATGTGCCAGGACGTCGAAGCGACCGAGTCCGGTCTCGCCGCGGGTGTCATCATCGGAAACGCCTTCACCGACGTTCCGGCGCTGCAGTCCAGCGTTCTGGTCACGACGAATGACGATGCTGAGGCCGCTCTGGAAGCGGCCGAGCGAATTGGAAAATTCATGTGGGAGAACCGCGAACTGTTTCAGGCGAAGCTGACTTCACTGGAGGAATCCATCTGCCAGGCGAACGAGACCGACGGGCTGGTCGTGTTTTCCGATGCCGCCGATGCGACAGCCAGCGGTGCTTCTGGAGACAGCAACGCAATTCTCAAAGGACTGCTGGCGAGCGGTTTTTTGAAGCGAGCCCTGATTCCGATTGTCGATGCTCCCGCCGCCGCTGCCGCTTTCAAAGCGGGAGTCGGAGCGACGATTGATGTGTCGCTCGGCGGAACGCGTGACCCCGGGCGGTTCGAACCGGTTGCCGTGACGGCTCGCGTCAAGAGCCTTCACGATGGCCGCTTCACTTATGAAAACGGCACGATCGGCAACGGCGACCAGACGGCCGTTCTCATTGTCGGCTCGATGCACATCCTTGTGACCCAGCGGCCCGTTTATGTCGTCGGCCAGCGAGTCTTCCAGGATCACGGACTCAACCCGGCGGACTACGATCTGGTCGTCGTGAAATCTCCGAACGGTTTCCGAACCTGGTACGAGTCCATCGCCAGCCTCATCGTCCCGGTCGACGTGCCAGGCTCGACGAGTGCCAATCTGAAATCACTGCCGTTTAGAAATTGTGTGCGGCCAATCTTTCCGCTGAATGAGGACGTCCCCTCGCCGTTTTGAGTGGCGTAAGCTTCCAGCTTGCGGACCGCGCACGATCGCAAGCTGGAAGCTTCCGCCACAGTCAGCCTGAACCGAGCTCACCATGAAAATCACCTCTGTCGAACCGATCCACCTCCGCGTCCCCAACGTCGAAGCTCTCCCCGACGGGACGCTCGATGTCCTCATCGTGAAAATTCACACCGACGAGGGCATCACCGGCGTCGGCGAAGTCACCAGTCAGTCGTACGTCTGCAAAGCGTGCTTCGACGCTCCCCGGTCGGCCGCGCGGCGGCACGGGCTCACGTCGATCCTCGTGGGTGAGAACCCGCTCGACGTCGAAGGTCTGTGGGAGAAAATGTACTACGAGACGAATCGGTACGGTCGTCGCGGGGCGGCCATTCACGCGATCAGCGGAGCCGACATCGCCCTGTGGGATATCCGCGGTCAGTTCGAGGGCAAGCGGGTCTGCGAACTACTGGGCGAGGTCCATCGAGAAGACGTTCGGGCTTACGCCAGCGTCCTCTTCGGAGACACGCCGGACGAGACCGCCGCGATGGCGCGTGAGTTCGTCGACCTCGGTCTGACCGCCGTGAAGTTCGGCTGGGGCCCGTTCGGCCAGGACGCGGATAACGACCTCGCGCACGTCCAGGCAGCTCGGGATGTCGTTGGCGATGAGCGATCGCTGATGGTCGATGCCGGGCACGCGTGGGATGTCGAGACGGCGAAGCAGAGGGCGGAGATGCTCGCCCCGCTCAACATCGACTGGCTGGAAGAACCGCTCTCGCAGGACGACCGCCTTGGCTATGGCGAGCTGTGCCCGAATTCGCCCGTCCCGATCGCAGCGGGAGAGGGCGACGTGACTCACTGGGACTTCGAGGATCTGGTCGATCGCGGCGTGCATGTTGTCCAGCCGGACGTCGCGTTCTGCGGAGGCCTCACCGTCTGCCGTCGGGTGTCGGACCTCTGCAACAAGCACGGTCGCCGCCCGGTCCCGCACTGCTTCAGCACGGGCGTTAACCTTGCCGCGTCGCTCCACTGGATCGCGACGGTGCCGAACGGGGACCTGGTGGAATACTGTCTGCGACCGTCGCCACTGATGCGGAAGCTGGTGAAGAATCTTCCGCCGCTGGTCGATGGACGAGTTCCGTTGCCGAAGGGACCCGGCCTGGGCATCGAACTCGACGAGGACATTCTGGAGGAGTTTCGGATTAGATATTGAGGCTGCGTTTTGTTACGCGGCTTTTGCAGCGCAAAGACGCAGAGTCGCAAAGGAACGCAGAGATTCGTTAAGGAAAACAGCCTCACTGACCTTTGCGAATCTTTGCGTCTTCGCGCCTTTGCGCTGAGCGACAGTTTGAGTTGAAAGCGACAGTTTGAGTTGAAACAGGAATGCGGAGCAGCAATGTCGATTTACAGGTCACTCGGTCTTGAGCCGATCATCAATGCCACTGGTACGGTCACGCGGCTTGGTGGCGCGCCGATGCCGGAGAAAGTGCTCGATGCGTTTCGCGATGCGGCTTCTGAATGGGTGCCGCTGGAGCAGCTTCAGGCGGCAGCGTGCCGGAAGATCGCTGAGGCGACCGGGACGGAGGCCGGACTCGTGACTGCTGGAGCCGCTGCGGCGCTGACGCTCGGAACGGCGGCGATTCTCGCGGGGCATGACCTGGGACGGATTGAAAAACTGCCTCACTGCGACGGATTTCCCAGCGAGATCATCATCGCGCGCGAGCAGCGTTGCGGGTACGACCACGCGATCCTGGCGGCGGGCGCGCGGTTCGTCGAAGTTGGCTTCAACGAGATCGTGTCCAATGCGGGTGTCAGGCGAACAGAGCTGTGGGAGTACGAAGCGGCCATCGGGCCGAACACGGCCGGCATCGCGTACCGGCACGCGGCGGATTCTCAGCCGGACCTTGCGGCTCTCGTTGAGCTCGCGCACTCGCGCGGCCTGCCGGTGATCGTTGACGCGGCGGGCGAGCTGCCTCCGCGCGGCAATCTCAAAGCTATTCCTGCGACGGGAGCCGATCTGGTCGCGTTCAGTGGAGGCAAGGCGATTCGCGGTCCGCAGTCGACGGGGATCCTGTGCGGCTCGCGCGAGTTGATTTCCTCGGCGGCGCTGCAGATG
Source organism: Planctomycetota bacterium (assembly GCA_027623235.1). GTDB lineage: Bacteria > Planctomycetota > Planctomycetia > Planctomycetales > Planctomycetaceae > JAQBVJ01. The sequence continues at coordinate 69,824 of JAQBVJ010000010.1, read as the reverse complement.
CTCGACATGGACGATCATCTCGAACTGTGGGATCCGCCGACGGAGCTGATTGACCGATCGCGGCTCAACGGGATTCCTCGCCACGGGCTGGGGCGAGGCTTCAAGGTGGCGAAGGAGGAAGTTGCGGCGCTGCTCGTTGCCCTCGACCTGTTCGCCTCCGGAGCTTACGACGAGGAGCTGCCGCGACTTCGTTCGTACCTGGATTCAATCGTCGAGGCTCTCAGCGATGCTCACTGTGAATGCGCGATCAAGGAACCGGCCAGCCCTGACCGATGGGCTCTGCTGGAGATCGCAGTCGACGAGGCCTCGGTCGGACACGACGCGTTCGAAGTCTGTCGTCGGCTTCGCGCCGGTTCACCGCCCGTGTATGTCGGGCACGGAAAGCTGGCAGAGGGAGTGCTCGTGGTGAACCCGCTGTGCCTGGATGAGGCTCAGACGAAGCAACTGGCGTCGCGATTGAAGGAAGAACTGTCGTAGAGCGGCGCAAGCCGCGAGGACCCTCAGGAAATCATTTCGCGAACGGTCGCCAGATTCACCGGATCGATGACACCCCGCTCAGTGATGATCGCTCGAATGAGTCTCGCGGGAGTCACATCGAACGCCGGGTTCCAGACGTCGACTCCATCCGGAACCGTTTGCCGACCCATGCCGTTGGCGATTTCTTCCCGGTCCCGTTCTTCGATCGGAATTTCCGCACCGGATCCCAGGCTCATGTCGAAAGTGCTCGATGGAGCCGCCACGTAAAACGGAATTCCGTGAGCCTGTGCGAGCACGGCGATCGAGTAAGTTCCAATCTTGTTTGCCGCGTCTCCGTTCGAGGCGATTCGATCGGCACCGGTGATCACGGCGGAGACTTTCCCGTCGCGCATCGCGACGGCGGCCATCGAATCGCAAATGACCGTGACCGGCACGCCGCGTTGCTGCAGTTCCCAGGCGGTGAGCCGTGCTCCCTGAAGAAGCGGCCGCGTCTCATCCGCGAAGACGTGAATCTTTCGGCCGGCGGCGTGCGCGGCAAACAACACTGACAGAGCCGTGCCGTCTCCCGCCGTCGCCAGGCCGCCGGCGTTGCAGTGAGTCAGGACGCCGCCCTGTTCCGGCATAAGTGCGATTCCGTGCTGGCCCATCGCTCGACACATTGCCTGATCCTCAACGTCAATCGCCCGTGCCTCTCCGAGCAGCCGCGCGAGCATTGTGTCCGGATCGGTCTGAGTTTCGGCCGCCGCGACCGCGCGCATTCGGTCCAGAGCCCAGAACAGATTGACCGCCGTCGGACGACTGCTCGCGAGATAGCTGGTCACCTCAGCAAGACGTGCGTCGAAGTCTGCTCGAGTTGAGTACGCTCGCCCTTGAAGTCCGACAATCGTGCCGTACGCCGCCGACACTCCGATCGCCGGCGCGCCGCGGACGCGCAGCATTTTGATGGCCTCCCAAACCTGCTCGACCGTCGTGAGGTCGATCTCCAGAAACTCAACCGGAAGCTTTGTTTGATCGATCATCCGCAGCGTGCCTGGCAGATCGCCAACCCACTGCAGCGTGCGGGGAATTTTCGTGGGCATTACAGCATCCTGTCTGAATGAAGTGGCAGGAACGTCGATCCTGCCTCAGCAAATATCGAGTCGAAGTCTGACGAGCCCCGCATCACTCCGAAAGCGCATCGATCACCAACGAACTTCCCGGCCGGTGATTCTGAAAAGACCGGCGGGAACTCGGAAGGAGATTCAGAAACTCCGTGATACGCTGGGATCCGTTCCGCCTGTCCGGAAAGTTTTCAGACGCCCTCTTTGCGACCTTGATCTCACAGTATGGACTACCTCTGCCCCATCGTGGCCATTTTCCTCGTCGTGTCCCTGTTGGGTCACGGCTTCTGGCTGCTCGCGTCGGCGGCGATTCGTGTCGTTTTTTCTGACAGCAGGAAAGACGGGTCCGACCGGTGGTGCAGCCGATGCCGCTTGAAGCTCAAGCCGCACGAAGTTCGCTGCCCGTCCTGCCAGCAGGTTCTGCCGGAACTCATCAGCCAGTACACGGACGATTTGCGAGCCACCCGAAGGCAGCTCCAGCGGTTCCGCGATGACGGAGTCCTCGAGCCCGACGAAGCTGACCGACTGCTGAAACTGCTCCAGGCCGCCGCTAATCCCGAGCTCATTCCGAAACGTGAGCAGACTCCCCAGGGAAAAACTTCGACGTCGCTTCCAGTTGTCGTCCCAGGAAAAACAGAGAAGTCGCAACCAGCGCTCGAATCATCTCAGCCAGCATTGCCGACGGCGGAGGCATCCGACGAACGCAGAGTCGCTCGGACGGTTCCTGTTCGGAGCGAGCCCGGTCCGACGATGAGGCAACTGCTCGCCAATTCGAAGTCCAAAGAGACCCCGTCCGCCCCCTCGCCAGAGCCAGAGAAAACGAAAGCGAAAACGAAGCCCGCTTCGCCGGCATCAGCACCTCTGGAGAAGGCGCACCCCGCGGCAACAACGGCGGCGAAACAAACCGTGTCCGCATCCGGCCGCAGCTTCGGCGAACTCCTTGGCGCGTTCATGGAAGACCGCAACATTCGCTGGGGCGAGCTGATCAGCAGCGTGCTGATTGTTGGCTGTTCGATCGGTCTGGTCATCAGCCTGTGGTCGACGCTCGAATCGATTCCGTATTTTCCCGCCCTGCTTTTTCTGCTGGTGACCGCCGCGATTCACGGAGCCGGGCTCTACACGCTTCGCCGGTGGCGACTGAAAACGACGAGCCGCGGACTGCTCACGATCGCGCAATTGCTGATCCCGTTGAATTTTCTCGCGGCGATCGCGCTGAGCAATCGCGGCACGATGAGGTCGCTCGGCGATCCGCTTGTGCTGGTCGCGATTGCGATTGGCTGTGCCGTTTTCGGAGCCGTCTCGATCAGCGGCTCGCGAGTTCTTTCCCGTCCTTTTAAATGGTGGCCACTCTCGCTGGCCGCACTGCTTCCGTGCCTGGGGCAGATCGTCATCAATCGAACGGTCTCGACGACGACCGCTCCCAGCCTGCTGATTCTTTTCGGACTGATCCCCGTCGCGGGCTTCGTCGCTGCGTGTACGGGCCAGCTTGCCGAAGCGCGGGTCTGGTCGAGGCTCACTCGACGACGCACAATTCAACTTCTCCGTGTCGCCGGCATCGGCACGTTTTCCTCACTGATCGCTCTGGGTCTGCTCGCCTGGAAAACTGGCGACGTCCGAGGCACGCTGAGCTGGCTGTCACCGCTGGTCAGTGTTGCCGCCGCGAGCACTCTGGCAATCGGCCTGCGAATTCACCGCGACGCGAACGCAAAGCACCTGTCGCAACTCCGCACGGCCGGCACGGCCCTGAGCCTTTTCAGCGGACTACTGATGGCCAGTTGCCTGGCCGTTGCCTGGCCTCATCCGGGAATGCTGATTGCGATCGGACTGACGAATTTCGGCATCCTCGTCGCGCTCGCTCGAATTTCGGGATTCATGGGACTGCTCGTACCAGCGGTCGAATCACTGGCTCTGGCCATGCTCATCGGAACGCACCTGGCCCTCGGAACGTTGACAACGACCGGCGAGGGTGTCGCATTTTCAACTGCGGACGGAGGGTCGTACACACCGAGCCTGCTCACGGTTCTTCTGCTGGGGCGAAGCGGATTTCTGCTTCAGCTCGGCACGATGCTGACACTTGGAGCCGCGTTCGTCCTGAAGCGAAGAGGAAACAGCGAGGCCGCTAAGAGCACGGCGATCGGCGGAGCCGGCCTGTTGATCGGATCGCTTCTCGCGTGCGGAAACGCCGCGTTGAATTTCGGCACGCAAACGCCGCTCGACGTGAATCTGGCGACGCTCGGCCTGCTGATCGACGCGGTCGCCGTACTTGCCGCGGCGGTCGTCCTTCGTCACGCGGCGATGACGTACGTCGGCTCGGCGTTGATCCTCGCAGCGGTTTCTCACGGTCTGTTCGTCAACACGGCGGTCGAGAATCTTCTGCGGCGAATGTCGCTGACTCCCGATCATCCGCTGGTGTTTTCGCTGCTGACGCACGGGCTTGTCATGAGCCTCTTTGCCTTCGCCGCGCGACGCTGGCTGAGCACACGCTCCGCGACCGAAGCCACCGACAAAGTCCGCGAGGGTCTTGTGATTCCCGCCGTCCTGACCGCGCTGTTCACCGCAACGCTGACTCTCCCCTGGACGTTGTTCGGCGCGGACGAAGGCTTCCTGACACGGGCCGGATTCTCAGCCGTTGTCACGTTGACCTGGCTGATTGGCAGCCTCGCGCTGCCTGTGCGGCCGTTGCTCGCGGGGACTCAGGTGGCAGGCATCGCCACCGTGTCACTGCTGATGCTCGGTCTCAGCCAGTCTCGCGACTGGTGGGTGGGGCGAGTGTCCGATCCGCGAGCCCTGCTGGCGGTCGCTTTCGGCCTGACGCTCTGGAGCGGACTCTGGACAGCACTGAGAATCCGATTCAAGGGGTCGAAACTGGGCGAGCTGCTGTCGGCCGAAGACTCCACGACCGTCGACCGAGTTCTCGCTGCAGCGATGATCGTTCTGACGTCTGGCGTCGCCTGGACCGCTTGCGGGCAGGAGCTTTTCGAGGCTGGCGGCGATGTCGGCCCGCTTCCTGACTCGGCACCGATCCTGATCATCGCCCTGGTCGGATTACTCGCCGCGGCGATTCACCTTGCATTCAAGGTTCGCGGCGAGCGACAGGCCACAGCGGCAACGCCGTCGACGATTGACTCCGCCGGTTTCTGGGAAGCGGTTTCTCTGGGCGCGCTGATCACTCTGCCTGTGTTCTTTGTCTGGACCAGCTCCAGCGCCAACCCATGGCGCGAGCTGATCGGCTACGGCACAAGTCTCGAATTCTGGCTGGCCGTGCCCGCGGCCTTCGTGGCAGGCATCCTGCATCTGCGCGAACGGCGCAGCCCGATCGCTCTCACCGGAGCCTTCCTCTGTCTGGCAACGTTGCCCGCCGCGCTGGCGGTCGCGCTGCCTGGGCACTCGCAACTAATCCTCGGCACCGGACTGGCCGGTCTGGCCGGAGCGATCTCAATCGCCGCGTGGCAGGCGCAGCGTCACCCGTCCGGCCAGTTGGCGAGCGTCGCGCGAAACTTCGTCCCTGCGAATTTCGGCGAGCAACTGGAACATCTCTGCTTCGCATTTCTTGCCGCGCCCGCCGCAGCGGTCAGTCTGTTCGCTGCCGGGCGAGCCGTCCTGACCTCCGGCGGGCTCAGCCAGCCGCACGAACCCGCGTTGGGATTCGCAGCGCTTCTGGCGATTCTGCTGCCTCTTGCCATTCTTGTCGCGGTGGCCGTTTTCACCGCGTTTCGAAAACGTCACGCCGAGTTTCTGCTGAGCGGATCGCTTGTCTGGTCGGCAGCCGCATTGCTGCTGTACCTCGTCCTCGCTTTCGACCGCCGCCTGGTCAGCAGCGAAGTCGTGCTCCTTGTGCAAGCCGTCCAGTCGGTGGGAGTGGCAGCCGTGCTGTTCGGGCTCGGCTGGCAACTCGCCGACTGGCGCTGGCCGCTCTCCGTTCCGGTCGATCCCGCGGCGACCGCCTCTGATGAGGAACGCGCCGCGACGTCTGAGCCGGATGACGTGCCCGAGCGTCCGTCATCGCGGCTGCAGTCTCACCCTGTTTATCTGACGCCGCTTGAGTGGCAGCACCGCCTGGTTCGAGTCCTCGCGCTCGTTCCGGCCGCGTGGACGACGCTGTTGATTTTTGGCCAGCCGTCTCACATGTTTGCTTCGGTCGCCGGGCAGAGCCAGGCCGCTGGAATTCTGACTGTGCTGCTGTCCGCGGTGCTCGTGCTGAAAGGTCGCCCGCGTCCGACCGGCCAGGCGGTCGCATCGGCCCTCACGTTGTCGACGCTCGCCGTGTTTGCCTATGCGGCGATTTCCCAGTACTCGCATGGACCGGGTGCCGCGTCGTGGCGAGTGTTCCATTTCCTGTCGGGAGGCTGGCTGACGACAGCCGCTGTCGCTGCGTGTGTCGTCTGGTTTCTGCCGCGCTGGTTTTCGCACGAGACTTCGTTGAGCTTCACTGAGTCCGTCCGGAACGCGCTCGCCAATGTCGGCCTGTCCGAACAACGAGCTGGCGACGACCGCGTACTGCCGCCGCTGGAGTCGATGCTGCGACCGCTCGTGATGGTCTGCTTCGTTGTGGGAGGCGGCGTGCTGGCGTTTGCCGTCCGCAGCCTGTTTTCCGATCCGTTTTCGCCTGCGTGGACATCGTTCCTGGGCGTGGGCACCGCCGCCGTGTTCGCAGTCCCGGCACTGCGAGCGAGAAGCCAGCGCTGGGCGTACAGTTCCGTGATCGTCTCCGTCGTCGCGATGACCGTTCTGTGGCTGAGGCCGTGGCTGCTTTCCGGTCAGTCCGGCATCGCAATCCGGAGCAGCCAGAACCTCACCGAACTTGCCGCGGCATTCGTGACGGCCTGCACATTGACCGCCGGCTTGTGGCTTGCCGTGACACTTTTCTGGCAGAGGCGAGCCAGCTCGGTGTTCGATCCAACCGCGACCGGCCCGTCGATCCCGAGCCGGCTGACGATCATTGCCGTCGCCGGAGCTTTGCTCCTCGCCCTGCTGGTGGAACTGATTCCCGGCGCGACGCTGCACACGACGCCTCTGAATGCCGACTACTTTCTGCCCGCTCTGTCGAGCCTGGCAGCGCACCTCGGTCAGGTCCTGCTCGTCACTCTGACAGCTCTGCTGATCGGCACACTCTGGGATCGCACGGCCAGTCACGTCGCGCCGTGCTTCTTCGCGTTGCCAGCAATCGGCACGCTGATCTACCTCGATGTCGTTCCCGTCGCGCGACAACCGCTCGTCACAAGCGTCGCCATCGCGATTCACATTGCCGTCGCTGCCGGACTCCTCGCCTCACGCGGCGTCTGGTTCCCGCACCTCGAAAAACTCGGCGTGTGGAACAACGATCGCGCTGCGACCGGAACTCGCAATTGGCTGCCGATCACCGCGCAGGCGTTGACCGCGCTTGTCACGTTGCTGGCGCTGAGGTCGTCTCTGCTGGACATCCCGACACTCGATCGGCTGACGCCTCCGATCTGCCTGCTGGCGCTGGCCATGTCACTTGGTTTTCTCGCCGACGCGTGTCGCTCCGCTTCCGACTCGACCGAAGACTCGCGACTGACCTGGCTGCGCGGGAGTTCGCTGGTCCTGCTGAGCGTCTCCGCAACGTTCATTGTGTGGGGCTGCTCGACGCCGGGATTCGGTGGCTCTGTCTGGCTGACGCGTTCGATCCGGCTGCTGGAGGTGCTCAGCGTGGCGACGTTTGTCTTCGCCGTGCCGGGCGTGAAGCTGGCCGGCTCGATCGATCGCTGGCGAAGTTCCCTGCGTACGGTCTCGTCGATTCACGGAGTCCTCGCGCTGGCGGCGCTTGCCGTTGTGTTGGTCCTTGAGGGAGTCTTCTACGAAAAGGGAATCGGATCGCCGGTGACGGGACTGCAGATTGCCGTCGTCGCGGGAGTTCTCGTCGGGCTCGCCGCTGGTTTGATCGCGATGGCCGTTAACCCGGAACGAGACCCGCTCCATCTGAACGAGCAGCAGCGACAGTATTATGTCTACGCGGCCGAAGCGCTGGGCGGGCTGCTCTTTCTGCACATTTACCTGACGATGCCCGAGCTGTTCAGCGGACGCATCCGTCCGTACTGGCCGCTGATCGTGATGGCGATCGCCTTTGGGGGAGCAGCCGTCGGCGAGGTCCTGCGCCGGTCCGGTCACGCCGTTCTTGCCGATCCGCTGCAGCGAACCGGCACGCTGCTGCCGTTGCTGCCGGCACTCGGCTTCTGGATGGTCACGCCGAGAGGCGATCTTGCGGCGGCGTACTCGACAGAACTGTTTGCTGCGGGACTGGTTTACGTGTTCCTCTCGATGTGGAGAAAGTCGTACGTTCACATCGTTCTTGCCGCGGTCCTGGGCAACGCCGGGCTGTGGGCGATGTGGAACGAGATGGACCTGGAACTGCTGACCCGACCTCAACTGTGGATGATCCCGCCGGCTCTGTCGGCACTCCTGGCCGCGCACCTCAACCGAGACCGCCTGACCGCAGCCCAGGTCAGCTCGATCCGGTACGCCTCCGTGACGATCATCTACGTGAGCTCGACCGGCGAAATGTTTATCGCGGGAATTGGCGAGAACCTCTGGCTGCCGATCATTCTCGCCACGCTGTCGATCATCGGGATCTTTGCCGGCATCCTGCTGAAAGTTCGAGCGTTCCTGTATCTCGGTTCGTCGTTCCTGCTGCTCTCGGTGGTGAGCATGGTGTGGCACGCGGCACGCAGCCTGGACGAAGTGTGGCCGTGGTGGGTCTTCGGCATCGCTGCGGGAATCGGCATGCTGGCTCTGTTCGGCGTGTTCGAAAAACGCCGCAACGACATGCTGAAAATCGTCGGCGAGCTTCGGACCTGGGAACGCTGACTTCTGAGCCGTCGGTTGATGTTGGGAATCAGGAAGGCAGGAAAGAAGGAATTCCTGTGTTCCTTCCCTTCTTATTCCTCTCCTCGGCCGCCTCATGACGGGACGGAAAGCTGGCCGGCACCAGTCAGTAAACGCGGAAGAGAAAGTGTGGCGGCTCCTCCTTCGCCTTTGGGAGACGTGCCGCAGATCGATGTTGTCCCGTTTTCGCCGGACGGATTACGATCTCGCGACGTTTCCATCAGGGATGAACGCACAGTCGAATTCTGTCTGCGGGCTCCAGTCGTCGATTTTTATCGTCGTTTGCGATCACCCGCTCTGCGCCGAAGAAGACAGCGTCGCTGTGCCTGCGCGAGTCAGGGAAGATGCGAATTCGACGACGCAGTCTGTGGCTGCTGGGCCTGGCGGTCTTTTCGATCGTACTTGCGCCCTGCCTGATCGAGATCGGGCTCCGCGTGGCCGCATGCCGATCAGGTCTCGATGCAGGATCGCTCACCACTGGCCCGGAAGTCGTGCCGTCGTGGACGACGCATCACCGGCTAGCCCCGCTGCAGAGAAAACAGATCACCCCACGTCACAATTCGCCGGACCAGCCTGCGGAATCGGTCCTCTTTCGGACAAACAGCCTCGGCCTGCGTGGCCGAGAACTGGAGCTTCCCAAACCACGCGACGTGTTTCGAATCGTGATCCTGGGGGACGAGGCGATTCTCGGCGCATCCACAGACGAGTCGCTCACGGTTGCGGCTCGTGTTGAGCACTGGCTGCAGACACGCAGTCAGATGCGGATCGAAGTGGTCAACGCCGGGCTTCCCGATTCGTGCCCGCTGCTGTCTCTTCTTCAGGTCCGGCACCAGCTGCTGGCGATCCAGCCGGACATGCTGCTGATCGATGTCAATCCGGGCGACGTCCACAACGATCACCGTTTCCGCCGCTGCACCGAACTGGCTGCCGACGGTCAGCCGCTCGCGGCCAGCCATCCCGAATTGTCGGCCCCCAAACGAACTCGGTCACTCAGCGAGAACTTTCTCGTTGTACATCACACCGAACGGCTGCTGGCGTCGTGGCTTTCCGGGACTGCGGCAAGGAGTCCTGAGTCGGAATTCACACCCCTTCCGGCGAGCGTTCCAGGTGAGTTGACTGGCCAGGAGTCCGAGGAAGCCGCCCGCGTTTCGCGAGAAGAGCTTTCACTCATGCTGTCGCCGCTCGAAGATCTGGCGCGGCTTGCAGAAACCGTCCCCGGCGGCCTCGTCGTCGCAACTCACCCGACGGAACACGATCTCGCGAGTCAAGCCGGGCAGGATAGCACCGACCTGACGAACCGGCTTCGCGAATTCGCTCAGAATCGAAGGCTCCTGTTTTGCGACTCCACCCCCGCCTTCCGTAACGCAGCAGAGAAGGGTTCGCTGTATCTGCCACGCGGTGAGCTGTCCCGGCAAGGCCACGAGGCCTACGCCCGGGCACTTGCCGTGGCACTGGTCGAACGAGTGGCCGGGCCGTGGACTCCCATTCGACAGCGGGCAACTCAACCCCGACCGAAAGAGTCAACGGCACCCGAACGTCTGCCGGAAGTTCGAGTGGACGGTGGGCTCGGCAGTGCGATTCAACAAACGGCCATCCAGCAAACGGCGATTCAAGTAACGAAATGAGGCAGAAAACTCGTCTCGCCCCAATTTTGGAGCAGCGATAGACTCCCGCCTCGATCAAGGTCGCTGAATGATTCGGCGACTGCACGGATGCACTTTTCAGGAAGGATTCCAGACGCTCATGAGGTTGAGAATCTCGATCTGCGCGGTCCTGGCCGGCCTCTTGCTGTTGCCGGTCTCCACCGTAAACGCACAACGCTCACAGACCGCAGACATCAAGCCGGGCGACGTTTCGCGTCAGCCTGCTCAGCCCAGGCCAGGCGGTCAAGCCGGGCCGGCCGCGGAGCCACCAGTCAATGCCGCCGCCGAGCTTGCGAAACTTTCGCCGGAACTGCGGCAGACTCTGCAGGACTGGTACCTGTCCTCGCAGAAGGTTGACAAGCTGCACGGCGAGCATTGCCGCTTCATTTACGACTACGTCTTTAATGTCGAGACAAGAGCCATCGGAAAGTTTTATTACGAGGCTCCCTCGCGCGGACGAATCGACCTCACACCGAAACCCGGTGCTGATGGACAGAACAAAAAGACGCATCCGGAAACGGGCGAAGTCGCAACATTTAATGTGAAACCCGAAACGGAAGAACGATGGATCTGCGACGGGCAGCAGGTCCTGGTGATTGACGAACCGCAGAAAACCGTCCAGCAATATCCGATCCCGAAGGAGTCCCAGGGCGTCAACATTATGGATGGTCCCTTGCCATTCCTCTTTGGCATGGCTCCGGAGAAAGCGGTCGAGCGATACAAACTTCGGCTGGAGAATCCAGGCAAAATCGAAAATCATTTCGACCTGCTCGCCGTTCCTCGCTGGAGACAGGACGCTGCCAACTACAAGTGGGCCAGAATTCGCATCGAGCGGAAAACGATGCTGCCGATGGCCGTTCAAATGATGGACCCGACCGGTGGCCGCGAGACCGTCTACACGTTTCCAAAGGTTGAGAAGAATCCGAAACCGGGCCTGCTGGCCGGGGCGTTCTTTCAGAAGATTTTCGGCACAAGCGACCCGTTCCGACCCGACCTGAAGGGCTATGACATTCAAGTAGCAAGTCAGGTTGCAGCGCAACCGGGAGCTGCTGGCCCTCCTGGCCGCACTGAAGCGCAGAGCCCGATGGTCCCTTCCGTCGTTGGACTCGACTACAGAGACGCCGAGAAGGTCCTCAAGGCTCGCGGTTACACCGTAAAGCTGTACCGGGGTGAACCAGCTGCCAACGCTCAGCTCAAATTCAAAGTTGCGAAGCAGGATCCACCCCCGCGAATCACGTACGAGCCGGGGAACCTTGTCAAAATCACGCTCTACACAGACCCCGTCCAGCAGGCCGGCGGAACCGCTCCCCAACTTCCTTCCGGGCAGTCGGCCACCGTACGCGATACCGGAGCTCCGAATGTGGTCGGGCTGCCGTGGACGGATGCGGAAAAAATGCTGAAGGACCAGGGACTTGTTGTGAAATTCAGACGCGGTCGTGCGGCTCTCCGCGAATCGGATGTCTTTCGCGTCTACGACCAGTCACCCAAAGAAGGAACGGCCTTCGAAAAAGGCGACACTGTCACTCTGACACTGTTTGCAAAACCCGGCGAGTCAGAATCCGCGTCCACAAAATAGTGCATCGCCAGTCGGCTGCGTCTGGCAAGGATCATCCCATGAGAATTCGTTTTCTTCTCATACTGCTTCTCGGCATCAGCACCACCGGATGCGCGATCACAAATGCCGTCAAAGAGACATTCTCCATGCTCCGCCCCAACGCGGATGACGGCTGGGACCCGACGGAGAACCCCGACCCGCAATGGGATTCTGTCGGCATCGAGGCCCGCGGCGGCGAGGCTCTTGAGTACGAGAACGATCCATCACGCAAGTATCTGATGTCCAACAAAGCGCGAGCGATCGAGCGAAACCTCGGCATCGGCGATTAACGACGACCTGCCTACGCGAGAATCTCTTTAACAATTCGCGGATGCGTCACGCCGGTCAGCCGATCCTTGAGGCCGTTTCGTTCGAGGAACAACTCCTCGTGGAACAGCCCGAGCTGGTTGAGGATGGTTGCGTGCCAGTCCTCAACGCGGACGATGTCCTGGACCGCTGAGAAGCCCAGTTCGTCGGTCGCCCCGTGGACAACGCCGCCTTTGACGCCGCCACCGGCCAGCCACGTGCAGATCGCGTTTCGATTGTGATCGCGGCCGGCCTTTTTCGGGTCTTTGTCGGCCGTCAATTGAGCGATCGGAAGCCGCCCCATTTCGCCGCCCCAGACGACGAGCGTCTCATCCAGCAGTCCACGCTGGTCGAGGTCTTCCAGCAGCGCTGCCACCGGCTGGTCCGTCCGCTCGCACGCATCCTTCAACGCCGTCCCGATGCCGCTGTGGTTATCCCAGATCTGACTGTTGATAAAGAGCTGGACGAATCGCACTCCGCGCTCCACCAGTCGCCGCGCGATCAGGCAGCGGCGGCCGTAGGACTCGGTCACTTTCTGATCGAGCCCGTATCGCTTGTGCGTTTCCTCCGTCTCCTGTGAGAGGTCGAGCGCGTCTGTGGCGGCAAGCTGCATTCGCGCGGCGAGTTCGTAACTGGCGATCCTCGCCCCGAGCTGTGGCCGGCCCGGACGGTCCCGTTTGTGAATTCGGTCGAGCTTCGCAATGAGGTCCCGCTCCAGTCGAGTCACCGAATCCGGCTCATCAAAGTCCCGCTGCAGGTTGAGTACCGGTGCCCCGGTCGCCCGGAACCGCGTGCCCTGATGCACCGGCGGAAGATACCCGGCCTGCCAGTTGTCGATTCCGTTAACCGGCAATCCCAGCGGATCGTCGAGCACCACGTAGCCCGGCAGGTTTCGATTTTCCGTCCCGAGCCCGTAGCTGACCCACGCTCCGATCGACGGCCGACCGATGAACTCGCTGCCCGTGTGAATCTTGTAGAGCGCCGGTTCGTGGGTCAGATTCGTCGTCTGCATCGAGCGGATCATGGCGATCCGATCAACCTGATTCGCAAGATGAGGCATCGCGTCCGAAACCCACATCCCCGACTCGCCGTGCTGAGCGAACTCAAAAGCACTCCGCATCAAAGCCCCGGCCGCCTGAGGAAACTCGACCTCGCCAGCAATCTCTTTGAAGTAATCCTCACCGTGCCGTTTCTGCAGCTCGGGTTTTGGATCGAACAGGTCCATCTGACTTGGTCCACCATTCATAAACAGGTGGATCATGGACCGGGCCTGCGGCGTGTGATGAGGCGAAGGCCCGAGCGTCTCGCCGGCTCCGAACGCATCTTCGTTGAGCAACCCGGCCAGCGCCGCGGTGGCCACACCACCCGCAACCTGCGAGAAAAGCTGCCGCCTGGAAATGTTCTGCATTCCACTCATGCCAACCTCAGACTCCGTTGGACAGCCTTTCCAGGCCGTCCCAAGCGTACCCGACGGCCCGGAAGGGCCACCGAACGTGTCTCAATCGATGTATAAAAACGCCGCCGAATTCATCACCGCGTGGCACAGGCCCAAAAGAGCTTTCACCGAGGCTTCTTCCTCTGACACCTTGCCATCCGCAATCCACTTCTGCCGGAACTCGACCATCAGCTCTTTGCCGATCTGCTCTTCTTCGTCGCTCGGCAATCGGCCAATCGCGATCCGCCAGGCGCGCTGCAACTGCGCCGTCGCATCGTCACCGGCTTCCGCGCGAACCCGAGCCGAGAAGTGTTCTGCCAGCTCATGCACCATCCGATTATTGAGCAGATGAAGCGCCTGCGGTGCGACCACCGATTCGCCTCGCTGAAGACAGTTCGGTCCCATCTGTGGAAAATCGAAATTCTCAAGGAGAGTCGGAATTCTCGTCCGGCGCTGCTGAATGAAAATGCTCCGCCTCCAGCCACGCTCGGAGCGAACTGCCGTGACAAGACCGTCGCCTCGCACGTCGACGGAGTCCGGCGGCCCGAACGGAGTCAGGTCAAGCTGCCCCGAAACGCTCAGTAGAGAATCGCGAACCGTCTCCGCGTCCATCCGCAGTAACGGCATGTGCCAAAGTCGCGAGGCATCGTTCGTCGACTTGACGTCGCTTGACCGGGACGTCTGCTGCCAGGTTTCGGAAGTCAGGATCGTGCGGTGCAGCCACTTGATGCTCCACCTGTTTTTCACGAACTCCGTCGCCAGCCAGTCGAGCAGTTCGGGGTGAGAGGGCCTTTCGCCGGCCACGCCGAAATTGTCGACGGTCCTGACGATGCCACGTCCGAAGTGGTGCTTCCAGACCCGGTTCACCATGACTCGCGCGGTGAGCGGATGGTCCGGCCGCGTCAGCCAGCGAGCGAGAGCGAGACGGCGGCCCGTCTTTCCCGTTCCGGCATCAGTCGATCCTGTGCTGCTTTCTCGAATGAGCTTTTCGAACGAGAACCCGTCAGCCGAAAGCGACGCTGGAATGGTCGGGGAAACAGGCTCGCCCGGCGTCAGGTAATTACCTCGCAGAAGCAGAAACGACGGCGACGGCTCGCCGCGCGACCACAGTGCATGGATGCGCGGCTCGGGCTTGCGACGAGACTCGGCAGCTTTGATCTTCGCTTCAAGGTCCTTTTGCTTTGCCTCATCGGGCTTCGCTTCGAGTTCCGTTTTCAGTGACTCGACTTCGAGCCGAATCGCTTCCTCGTTCGCTTCCCACTCCGACCGCTCCTTCGTCGTGACGACGTTCAGCGTCCGTGGGCCCTGCGATTTCAGCCAGTCGTGCTCGTCCAGCGCGTCCTTGAAAATCGCAGTGAGGCCGTAGTAATCGTGCTGCGAGATCGGGTCGAACTTATGAGCGTGGCAGCGGGCACACTGAATTGTCAGCCCGAGAACCGCCGAGCTGAAAACCTGCATTTCATCGGCGATGACTTCCAGACGGTCCGGCACGAAGTTCGTGATGTCGGCAAACGTCCGATCGGGTGTCGTCCTCAGAAAACCTGTCGCGACCAGGCAGTCGTAAATCTCCGGCGTGATCTCCTTCGCGTTTTCGTAATCCACCAGCTCGTCGCCGGCGATCTGTTCCTGCAGAAACCGGTCGTACGGCTTGTCGGCATTGAACGCGCGGACGACGTAATCGCGGTACCGCCAGATGTGCGGCCGCACGCGATCCTCGTTTTGAGCCCCCTCCGAATCCGCGTAGCCGGCCGCGTCGAGCCAGTGCCGCGCCCACCGCTCGCCGTACCGCGGCGAATCCAGCAGCCGATCAATCAGCCGCTCCCACGCTCCCGGTTCTGTGTCGGCAAGAAATTTGTCCTGCTGCTCAATCGTCGGCGGCAGCCCAGTGAGGTCAAAGCAGACTCGCCGCAGAAGCGTGAGCCGATCCGCCCGTTCTGCGAGAGTCAGCCCGTTCTCGTTGAGCCTTCTTTCGATGAACGCATCGATTGGGTTTGCGACACCACGCCCGACCTTTGGAATCGACACGGCCTTCGGTGACTGGAACGACCAGAACGCTCGATTTTCATCAGTCACCTTCGGCCGAGTGCTTGCCAGATTCGGTTTCGAGAGCGGCAGCCCCGCCTCGATCCAGCGTTCGAGCGTCGCGAGTTCTGTCGGAGTCATCGGTTTGACACTGACGGAAACAAGCAGTCGGCGAGGCGGCATTTCCTCGGCATGGATCCGTTGAATCAGCAGACTCTCCGCCGGCTTGCCGACGACCGCCGCCGGTCCCTTTGAGCCGCCCTTCAGAATGGACTCACGAGTTCGCAGGTCGAGCCCGCCTTCCTTCCGCCTCGTCCCGTGACACGCCGTGCAGCGGAGCAGAAAAATCGGAATCGCGTCGTGCTGCGTGACCGGTCGCGCAATCTTCGGCGGCGTTTTGAATTTCGCTCCGTCCGCGATCCAGTCGTGAATTGTCTGAATCTCCGCCTTCGTCAGACGAGGCGACCCTTCGGGCGGCATCTCACCAGAGAGAACCCGCGCGAACAGCGAGCTTTCATTCGGCGTGCCGGGCTCGAGCACTTTCCCGTTCTCGCCACCCAGCACAATTCCCGTTGCCGACGTGAGATCCAGCCTGGCCTCTTTGTCCTCTGCGCCGTGGCAGGTGCCGCACTTCTTTGTCAGAAGCTTCGCGACGGAGTCTTCAAACAGCAGCGGCGTGTCGGCCGCAATTGTGGCCTGCCCACGGGCGATGAGGCACACTGCAAGTAAGCCAATTGTGAAAACCAGTCGTCGCATCAGCCGGCCTTTTCCCTCGCCGCATAGCTCGCTCAAATAAATCAAAACTCAAAAGACCTCAGCCAAACAGCACGTCCATCACCTTGCCCTGATTCAGTCGGTACGGACGGCCGAGCCGATCGTGGATGTCGCTGTTCGGGTCGATGCCGAGCGAGCTGTAAACGGTGGCTCCGATGTCATTGGGCGACCACGGTACGGTGACTGGATAGCCGCCCGTCTTGTCCGTCTTCCCGATGAGCTGCCCGCCCCGCACGCCGGCGCCGGCAAAGACGGCCGTGTATCCGTGAGCCCAGTGGTGCCGGCCCGGCACGGTCTGCCCGGCCAGCGGCGAGATGCTCGGAGTCCGTCCAAACTCGCCGACGATGATGACCAGCGTCGTGTCCAGCAAACCTCGCTCGACCAGATCGTCCAGCAGCGCGCTCACTCCGCGATCGGTCTGCGGCAGCAGCTCACCCTTCAGTCGCGGGAAGTGATTCACGTGAGTGTCCCAGGACTGAACGATGCCCATGTTGCACTGCACGACCGGGATTTCCGCCTCCACCATGCGCCGTGCGAGAAGCAGCGTCTGGCCGCGTCGGCAGCGACCGTAACGCTCGCGAACTTCAGGAGTCTCGGCCTCGATCTGAAACGCTTTGCGAAGTCGACCGGAAGTCAGCATCGAGTACGCCACATCGAACTGGTCCGACAGTTTCCGTCCGGAAGCCGACTCACCAAGATCCGATTCGGATCGAACGGACTGTTTGAGCAGTTCTCTCCGCCTCTGAACCCGCTCCACATCGAGGCCGTCGACAAGGCTCAGTCCGTTGACTTTGAAATCCGCTTTGTTCGGATCGTCCTTCAACACGAACGGGTCGTACTGCGTGCCGATGAAGCCGGCGTGCTGACCAGGCCAGATGAGCGATCCTTCAATCAGCGGGTGGGGCAGCGTGACGTGACTCGGCAAACCATCTGCCGCCGGCCGCAGATAATCCACTGCGGATCCGTAGCACGGCCAGTCGCCGCGGTTGAGCGATTTGTCCTGGTTCGAGTCTCCACGGAACTGCTGGATGGAACCGGTCAGTGTGTTGTGCGAACCCGACAGATGGCGGTTGTCGCGATGGGCCATCGAGCGAACGACCGACAGCAGATTTGCCCGATCGGCCAGACCGGTCATCAGCTCGCCGAACTGCATTCCGGGAACCCGCGTATCGATCGGGCTGAACTCGCCTTTCGTTTCGGGCGATTCCGGTTTTGGATCGAACATGTCAATGTGACTGCCGCCGCCGGTCAGAAAGACGAGCACGACCGATTTGGCTCGCTGAGGAGTCGCGGTCCCGTTCGCCGCAGAAGCTTCACGGCGTTCCAGCAGGCCAGTCAGGCCAAGGCCGAAAAACGACGAACAGCCAACCTGCAGCATCTCACGCCGATGGAACATGGAATCATTCCTTTGAGGCAATCTTCAGTTGGGTCATCGTCAATTCGGAGAACCAGCCTCGTGCCGGAATCTCACGCGAACTCAACATTGAACCCGCCACAACGAATAAGTGAAACCGCAAACTCCATTCACGCACAAGTTTGTGGAGCGGCGCAAGCCGCCCGGATTGATCGCGTTTTTCGATGCAAAACCGGGCGGCTTGTGCCGTCCTCGCCCGACCGCTGCAAAATTGACTGTCGGCGGATTTCTCCGGAATCCGCCTGCGTTAGCAGCCCTCCGTGTTTCTGTGACCCGCAAAGTTTGCCCGTCTTCCGCAATCGTCACACGCGGCAGAACTGGTTGACCTGGTAAAACGCTCAGTCGAACCGGGTGAGCGGTTAAGGCTGAATTCGCGGTCGTGCCGATTGTCTGGACAGGAGTGTTCCCGCGCGCCGGTTCTGCGGTCGATGAGACGGTCGGTGCGAGGACGATTCGGATCGAGCTCGGTGTGATTGATGAAGCGTATTCGATTTCGCAAACTCATCTGTGCCTCAGCCATCGGGCTGACGCTGGGCGCGGCGACCCTGGGAACCAGCGTTCTCTCGGAAGCGGCCGGCCCGCGTCAGATGTTTTCGAGTTTGTGGAACAGACGCCCGACTCTGAACACGATCGCTGACTCGAAATTAAACCCGCGCACCTGGGGAACTCCGACGAAGGAAGAGAAGCCTGATCGACGTCGCCTGACAGGTCTGGTGGGTGGAAGTTCATCGACCAGTGGAACTGCAGATTCTTCATCGCGTCCCGAGCTTTACGAAGACCCGTTTGCTCTGAGCGGCGAGCGCTCTCACTCGGCGAGCGATCCGAATTCGCTGGCCGACATTACACGCAAGTCGACGAGCGAGGCGGCGCCCTCACCCAGGCAGCGGCGCGAAGCAGAGCGATCGAAGCTGCAGAGAACTGGCCAGCGGAGCGTTTTCGACGGACAGTCGACGAATGAGGACGCCACCCCGTCCGGCGAGCGCCAGGTTGTCCGCCGCATCGGGGTGCCGAAACTTCCCGATGGCCTCGAAGGCACCTTGACCGAGCGATCATCTGACGCGTCGCGAGGAAACGAAAATCAGTTTTCAGATGGCTTCGATCGGGAATTTCAGCGTCTGGTGAACAGCGTGATCGCCGAGTCGGAGAAGTCTGCATCAAGCGCCACAGAATCAAGCGCCACAGAGTCAAGCGCCACAGAGTTGACCAGCCTCGATCGGACCGGGGGACGTGATTCATTTCGAGGCCCTGTCGCAGCTCCTCGACTTGACGCGTCGGCAACGGAGGGTCAATCGCCGCTCAAGGGCAGTACCGTGTCCGTGAACGAACTGATCGAAAGCAGTCGGCGAAACATGGCGACGGCAATGACGCTTCCGCCGGACGCTGCCACTTCGCCGCTGATCACGTCTCGACCTGGGCAGTCATCTGTTTCGCTGACCGAAGCGACCAGTCGACAGCCACTTCTGCCATTGGACGGTCACCCCGCAATGATGGTTCCTGCGATGGGAGGCCCAGGCGGGTCGTTGGCGACGGGAAGAAATGTCGGGGCGGCGGACTTGCGAAACGGATGGAGCGGGCAGGAATCACAGGCCCGTCCGATCGAGACGGAACCGCGGGTTCGTGCCGCTGGCCCGATCAGGCCGCGTGTGATCTCAAACGGAGCTCCGCCGCAATCGGTGCCAAACAACCGGCAGTACGAGCGGACGTCGTACAACTCAAATGACGAGGGTCCGTTGTTCGGAAACGTCGTCGAGGCACTGCCGAGAGCCGCCGGCGGGCAGGACGAACTCGCTGCGACAGACGCTCGCAATTCGGAGGCAGCGTCCTCCGCCCCGATCATCGACTGGTCGCTCGACGCCGATTCGAGTGAACCCGCGACGGCCGGCTCGATTCCGTGGGGTTTTGCCAGCATTCTGGTGACCGCACTGACGACACTGCTGGCCATTCTGCTGCTCAGGAAGCGTCAGGTCGTTACGGTCGTGACATCCGGAACCGACGCGACTCGCGAATCGGTCTGAATCTTCGGTCAGGCTGAAGACTGTGACTTATGGTTGTACGAAGTTCCCGGCCACCGCGCGGGAACGACCGGTTGTAACGACGGCCCGAACTCGTGCGGTCGTTTCTCCTGAGTCCAATCTTGAATCCTGAGCCGCTGCGGCGATTTCGACCGGCGGCGATTGAAACACCGGAGCGAGCAATGTCTGATCCGTGGAGCCGACCGACCCTGGAAGATCTCAAGCAGATTCTTGAGAGCATTGGCAAGGGCGACGAAGACCACAACCGCGCCGCCGAACGGCTCGACCTGTCCGTGCCGGCCGAAGTCGTCACCTCACGTGGCAGCACAGTGCCTGCGATGACTCGCGAAATCAGTCGCTTCGGAATCGGCCTGCTGCATCGCGGCTCGGTCACGCCGGGTGAAGTCACCGTCAAAATGGCGAGCGACACTCGTGAGTACCGCTACCTGGTCAAACTGGAATGGTGCTCGCCCTGCGAGAACGGCATGTTCATGAGCGGCGGCCAGTTCCTCGGCAAGCTGGATGACTGAGGGAGGAACGTGTCGAAAATAACTTCCCGAAATGAGTGAATTCGGTTTGGCCAGTTTTCCCCTTCTCCCGCCTGGCCGATCGTAAAAGCGGTGTCCGCACCCGTGACGGTGTGTTCCTGCCCGGTGCTCGCCAGAATCAGCGTATGGGCGGCGGCTTCGGCGGCCGCGTGTTCAGTCAGTTCGAAGGCCAGTTGAGCATCGCGTCAGAACGACCGTCTGTTCGGAGTGATCTTCGGCACCAGCCGAGCCGCAATCCGGGATTTCGCCACAACTCGGGGAGTGTCGAAGCTGAGCAACCTCAACGGCTGCCCAGGCTGAGCGGCTGAGCCTCAAATAGCTCCACCGCTGTCGTGAAACCCCGCGAGGCCGGACTGGAAGGTGCACCGCTGCACGCCCAGCTCAAGCTGCAGGCTGAGCTTCGTGACCACAGACAGCGGCTCGCCCTCCCCAGACTGCGGGATTGCCCTGATGTGGCTCCGTAGGCGCTGTTGCAGCTATTGATTTGATTCTGCTCGTCTCGAAGAGCCAACTACAATGCCTGTCCTTGTTTGTTCTGTGCACAAATCACTTGCTGGTCTCCAGCTTTGTCTTGGCCAAATGAATGTGGTACTTCCCGCGATCCGGCGTGTGGTAGCTGACCCACAGATACCCGTCGTGGGCCGCGAGCCCGACGTCAATCGCTCGGCTGTAAACGGGAAGTTTTAGAACTTCATCAAGTTCGCTCGTTGCCATGTCCAGGACGCAGAGCGACGTGCGGACGCTTGGTTCGTGTAACCCGACCGCCGCGACAATCTGGCCATCCGGCATGCAAATCAAATTCGGATGACTCATCTGTAGGTTGAACCGCTTCCAGTCCCAATCGGTATACGGCGACTGACTCTGGCCGATCAACGTTGACCGATCCGAGTTTGGGCCGTTGCTGCGGCTGAGCAGGCAAACACCGCGGTCGCCGTTGAACGCGAGCGACGCGGCCTTGGGGAAAAAGCCCGAAAACGTGTGCTCGAAATGCTCGCCGAAGGGGCCGTCTTTGCTGCGGCGGATTTGCACGGTTTGCATGATGCCACAGATGCAACCATATCCGTAGCTGTAGACGGCGTCCTGATGCCGGGCGACGTCGGAGAGGATGAAATTCGCCTCGCCAAGATGCCTCGGCTTGCTCCAATCTCGGCCGTCAGTGGAAACCCACAACATCGACTGCCTTATGGTCTGCTGGGCGACGCCCACTGCGACGAGCAAAAGCCGGTTGTCGGGTGCGACAGCAAACCTAGGATTGTATAGACCGCGGTTCGGAGTCGGCGATTTGATGTGCGCCACAGATTCCCATTTCACCCCATCGGCCGAAGCGATGACTCGCAAATCGTGGTTCGACGAAGCGGCCTTCTCGGTTTCAAACACGCAAATCCAGCGATCCTTGAATCGTACGAGATCGGTTGAAGCAATCCGTTGCGGCTGACTCCAGATCGTCGTTGCCTCGACGAGTTCCGCGCCCCCGTCCGCCCGCGAACTGGTTGCCGCCGCGGCCCCGATCAGGCACGCCGTTAGCCACGGGGTAAAGTGTGATTTCATCGCCGCTCTCCTTTTCGAATAAAACGGGCGCGATCGTCGAGCACTCCACCGGATTGTACCGGATTGGATCGCGTTTGGCTGCGATCGAAACGGGACTGTGCGGCGTTTCTTTCCGGTTGCCGATGCCGTATCAATCTCCGCTGCCTGTTTCTTTCAGCACGGAGGCGATTTCCTTGAACACGCTTTCCTGCGCTGCCGTGATCTGGTCTGTTTCGTCAATCTCCCTTGCCTCGTCCAGAAACATTCTCGCCGCTTCCGTTTCGCCGGGAACGACTAAGGGGTCAGGTCTCTTTGTTTCGTCCTCTTTGTGTCGTCATGGGACAGGCCCGGCATAAAAGTGACCTGACGGTCCTGACATTGTTTCTCGTTCCAGGTGCGGCATGGCGATCGTGTTTGCTCGTTCGAACCTGGCTCAGTTTCGGACGCTGCATGGCTGGCTGCGGTCGACCGGGAAGGCGGAATCGTTTCTGCTGTGTTCAGAAGCGAACCACCGAAAGTGGAGCGGGCAGATCCCTGGGCTCGTGCCGTTTCGCCCACACGGTGGCAAGCTCAAGGCGGACGGCTCGTTCTACTATCTGACTCGGGTGGATGAGCTCAGCGGCAGTCGCTGGGAATTCGGCGGGCGCTCAAGGAACTGCAGAAGACGACTCGGATTGACCTGTTTGTCAGGCATGTCACGGCTGGCAGCCCACCGATGCTGTTTGATGATGAGGAATTCGACTTTCCCATCGTCAGCTGTCCGGGGTTCCCTTCGTTCCGGGCTCACGGCTGGGATCCCAGGTATCCGCCTCCGGAGATCAAGCAGCTTCGCGATCGCAGTTTCGAAATGCTGTCCTGTGACTCGGTGCGGCACAGCGATCATGCCATCGTGCCGAGCAAGTATGCGACGCTGTTCGTGACGACTGGCGATCCGCTGGAGACGCCCTCCAATGTGACCGCCGCGTGGGTTCAGGGTCGCGTGGGTTCAGGGTCGAGCCGTCGACTTGAGCAGCCGGCACGTCAAGCTTTATGAAAAGTACCGGACGAAGTACGAGCGGCTGAAGAAGTAATTCGCAGGGCCGGAGGCACTCAGCTCTTCCGCGTGAGCTGATAAATCTTCAGCAGCCCGTCGAACTGCGCGACGGCAATTCGTCGGCCATCGGCGGTCATGTCGAGGCCGCGGCCGCAGTGGGACAGCGTGACCGTGTGGAACGGTTTTTCCTCGCCCGGTTTCCAGAACCAGATCGCGCCCTTGCTGCCTCCCTGAGGTGCTCCGACGGCGGCCAGGAATCCCTCCGGGTGAGTCCGCACGCCCCACGACATGCCTTTGT
Source organism: Planctomycetota bacterium (assembly GCA_027623235.1). Taxonomy (GTDB): domain Bacteria; phylum Planctomycetota; class Planctomycetia; order Planctomycetales; family Planctomycetaceae; genus JAQBVJ01. The sequence continues at coordinate 46,801 of JAQBVJ010000010.1, read as the reverse complement.
ACGAGGCATCCGTCAGCTTGTGCTGCGGCTCGAACTTCTCCCAGTTGAACAGGAGGATCATCGGGTTGTGGACCCCGGCAAAGGCATTCGTGACGTTTGTCAGGCCGGCGACAATCAGCGTCTTTCCGTCCTCGCTGAAGATCATGTCACGGGCGCCGCCCATGTCGGCTCGGAACTTCTGGTCGAAGCCCCACATGAATTTCGCCTCGAATGAACGCAGCTCTTTGCCGGAGGCGATATCCCATTCCTTGATGTTGCCCATCAGGTCGAACGAGGCCAGTCGCTGCTCATCCGGGTGAAAGAGGACGGCGTAGGGATGTCGTTCGTGTCCACGGAACTCCTGAATCAGCTTGCCGTCCGGCAGGCTCCACAGCTTGATGAGATTATCGTTACCGCAAGACACGAGGCGTGTGCCGTCGCGGTTGACTTTGACCCAGCGGACCCAGCCTTTGTGAGCTTCAATCATTTCCAGCGGCTTCGGTTTCGCCGCAGCGGTGTCCCAGACGCCAATCCTGTCGTCGTATCCGGCTGTGTAGAGCCGCTCGCCGTCGGGTGAGAAGTCGAGGCAGCGCACCCAGCTTTCGTGGCCGCTGAAGACCGTCTTCGATTCGTTGCCACCGTCGACACTCCACCGATAGACGTTGAAATCTTCCGCACCGGCAAACGCGAAGCGAGCCTGCGGATCCAGGCGGCAGGTCGTCAGCGCGACGTCGTGTTGGAACTCGGCGACGACGTGGCTCTGTTTCACGTCGATCGGATCGTCGGGAAGCGGCGGAGGGGCAGGGCGGTTGCTCATACCAGCAACTCCTTGATTGAGGACTTCGCGGGATCGCCGATCGGTATCGACTTGCCGGGGACGTTGTGGTCGGCAGTCGGGTCGATGCCGAGCGCGCTGAAGTACGTGTGGAACAGGTGCCCGGCATCGACTTCGCGATCTGAGACCTCGGTGCCTTCTTTGTTCGTGGCTCCGACAGTCACACCCGGCTTGATTCCGGCTCCGCCAAGAGCCATCGACACCGACGCTCCCCAGTGGTCGCGGCCGTAACGCTGATTGATTTTCGGCGTGCGACCGAATTCGGAGTAGACCATGATCAGCGTGCTGTCGAGCATCCCGGTCGCTTCGATATCGTCGAGCAGCATGCAGAACGTCTGGTCGAACTCACCAAGCTGTTCCAGGTGAAAATTGAAATTCTCGGCGTGAGTGTCGTAGCCGTGGTGCGTCACCTTGACGACAGTGGCTCCGTTCTGAAGCAGGTTGCGGGCGAGGACGCAGCGGCGGCCGAACGGGTGCGAGCCGTACCGCTCCAGGTCTTTGCCGGACGGTTCCGCTTCGAGCAGACCCTTTTGAGACATCAGCCGCTCGGCCATCTCGAAGGACGAGTCGAATGTTTCGGTGAAGGCACTTTGACCTTTGCCACCAGAGAACCGCTCGTTGAGCTGCGCTCGGAAATCGGCGCGTCGCCTTGCGGCCTCAACGGTCAGCTTGTCAGGTCGGGCAAGATTGTCGGGAGCCTTCGTACCGGGCAGCTTCATCTGTGCGTGCTGAGCTTCCAGGAAAGCATTGGTGTTATCGGAGAGGCCGCGCGTTGTGATGTGCAGATACGTCGGCAGCGTCGGGTTGGGCGGCGCGAGGTACTTGGCGGCGACGGAACCGACGTAGGGAAACTCGCCCACATTGCGGCCCTTCTCCATGAAGAGGCGGCCTTTGCCGTGATCGTTGGTTCGCAGGTTGATGCTGCGAATGATTGACAGCTTGTGCATCCGCGTGGCCATGTGCGGCAGCAGTTCGCAGATCATCATGCCTGGCACCGAGGTCTCGATCTGGCGGAACGGGCCGCCATACTTTGTGCCGGGTTTTGGATCGAACGTCTCAAACTGACTGAAGCCACCCTGCAGGAAAACTTGAAGCAGTCGCTTCTGCCCGGACTGAAGCTGGTCCGCCTGAGCTGGCGTCAAAACGCCGCCCATCGCGGCTGCTCCGGCAGCAGTCCCGGCGAGGAAGCCGCGGCGGGAAAGAGCGTGGTCAATACGGTGGCAACCGGTGTCTCGACGCATGGTTCGCATCCTGTTGAGCCTCGAAAAACGACGCACTTATGTTAATGGTTAAACCGGAACTCCGCAGACGTCATCAGAGCCCAGGTGAGTTCCTGAGTTGCCGCGTCGCGGTCTGAAACAGCTTCCAGGTACGACGTCACCGCAGCGACTTCCTCATCACCGGGAGCCCGGTTGAGGACGCTCATGTACAGCTCTTCGGCAAACTCCGCGGAAGCCTCCAGCTTCCGCAGCCGGTCCGTCAGATTCCCGTTGGCCGGCACGAGCCACTTCTGAATGAGAGCGCCGTTCAGTAGAAACAACGCCTGATCTGCTGAGGAATCGAAGCCGGTTTTCTGTCCGCCCTGACCGGCAAACGTCGTCACAAATTGATCAACGTTTGCCTTGAGTGCGTCGTGAAGCGTCTCTTCCTGCCAGAGCGGATCGGCGGTCTTTGCCTCGCCGGATTTGGGATCCTTCTTGAGTAACTCGGCTTTCTTCGCGGCGAGCGTCTGCGTGGAAACTCCGGTGACGTCCATGACGGACCACGCCAGTTGTTCGGGCGAGAGTGCTTTCAGATACGCTCCCGCGTAAGAGTGTGCTTCGTCGTTGGAATCGCCCGCCGCCCGGCCGCGCTGATATGTCTTTGTGAGGGCGAGCTCGCGGATCAGCCATCGCACATCGTATTCGTGCCGCAGAAGTTCATCGGCCAGCAGTGAAAGCACTTCGGGATGCGTGGCCGGGTTGTCGGCGTGGCGGACGTCGAGCGGCTCGACAAGGCCTCGCCCCATCATCACAGCCCACAGCCGGTTCACGATGTTTCTTCGAAAGTCGACGTTCTCATCAGAGATCATCGAAAGCGGAAGCTGCAGGCGACGGCTGTATTGGGGAATGCCGCGAGCCTTGGATTCCGGCTTGACGAGGTAGGCTCTCTCAACGCCGTCCGGGTCGGGAATCTGCGGAAGGTCGAGCAGCCGCGGATTCGTCATCCCCTCAACCGACGTGAAAACGGACGTGAATTTCACATCGCCTTCCGCCTTCTCACCGAGCATCTTCTTTTTGGACTTCGCATCCGTGAAGACGTAGCTGCGTTTGAGGAAGGCACTGATCCCGTAGTAATGCCGCTGCAGGTAGCCATCGATGCTGGGGTGGTCGTGGCACTGAGCACACTCCAGATCGACGCCCAGGAAAATTCGGCCGACGTCCCTCGTGACAACATCGACCTCGAAATCCCGGTCGAGGTAAAACTTCGCGGCCGGCCGTTTCGCATCTTCGGCTCCATCTGCGGCGAGGATTTCCGCGACGACCGCATCCCAACGCCGGTTCTCGCGGATTGAACTGCGAAGCCAGTTCTGCCATTCGGCGTCAGGCACGTTCGAGCCGGCGCGACGTTCCATGATCATCTCGTCCAGGACGTACTGCATGCGCCGCGCGTAACGGGGCGAGGCAAGCAGGAGCTCGATCAGGGCAGCTCGCTTTTCCTGCGTCGGCGTTTGATCAGCGAGGAACGCTCGCGTTTCTTCTCCGGTGGGAACGGAGCCGGTCAGGTCGAGGTGGGCTCGCCGGAAGAATTCCGCGTCTGAACAAAGCGGCGCTGCGATCTTCCGAAAGTTTGGCGTGGCCGCTTCGATGAGCTGATCGATCTGCGGATGCAGCGGCGGCTCGACGCGTTTCACAGCGGCTTGCGATTCCGGCAGCGGAGGCGGCGCAGGGCGCGTGTCGGCCTGAAGCGTCGCCGTTAAAAAGCCGACGAAAAGAAGTGCAGGAAAAAGTGAGCGGCGGGGACTCATCGGGAAACCGGGTGTTGGCAGGAAGGAAGGCAGGCGGGCAGCGTTTTGAGGGTCAGTATCGTAACCCAAAACCGTTGCCCGGCCCAAACCGTCTCGCCAGTTAGAACGCGGCTTTTGCCTTGACCCCTTTGGTGCCGTTGTTGAGGAGGGTGCGGTAGTTGCCCCGGTTTGTGCCCTGGATCTCACCGTTGGTGTCGAACAGGTTCTGAAGCAAATCCTGCTGTCCGTTTCCGTTCATGTCTTCGGGAGCGGATGGAATCGCTTCGCGTTCGCTCTGCGGCTGAGCCACGGTTCCGAGTGATTGCGTGCCGCGGTAAAACGCGTATCGATCCTGGTCGGCCCGGGCGATGATCGTGCTCGTTCCGCGGATTGCGTCCGCGACGAAAATGCCTCGCAGATCGGTCTCGCCCGTGTTGAAATCGTCATTGGCACTTCCGATGACTTTGACAAGGACGTTTCGCAGGTAGCTGTCCTTGACGCTGTCTTTGACAGCGACGCGGACGCGGCCACTGGTCGAGTCTTCCTGGACCTCAAGTTGCAGCGGGCTGACGAGGACCAAACCGCTGGCGTAGAGGTTCTCGCCGCGGCAGACGACCAGGTAGGCGCCCTCTTCCTTCAGAGGCAGCTTCAGATCCTTCGTTCGATCTTTGAAGTCGTTGCCGTCTCCGAGTTCGGTTTTCATCTCGTGGTACGGTCTAATCCCGGCGAGGTTGATCGCCGTGACCTTGTCGAGGTTTCTCTGCATCAGGCCGAACTTCAACAGGTCGATGCGGTACACCTTGACGCTGGCTTCTTTGACGTTGCGGTAGCTCAGTTCCACTTCGCCGGCGTCGCCGGGCTTCACGGTGGTGACTTCCGGCAGAGCGATGTCCTTGCGAGTAAAAAAGTCGATCGCCTCGGTCGCGTCTGAAAATCGCTCCTTGACGCGTTCGTATTCGGCGATTGCCTCAGACGGCTTGCCGAGGCTGTGATAGATCTGCCCCATGATGTAAATCGCCTGCCACTTGTTCGCGGCTTCGATCTCCGTGCCGGTCCGTTTGTCTTTGCGTTTCGTCTCGGACACTTTGCGGCACATTGTTAGAGCGGCTTCGTGCTCGCCCAGGGCGAACTGACTGTAGCCGATGAGGTACCAGAAGCTGTCGAGCAGGTCGCTTTCCGGGTACCGCTTTGCAAAGTCGCCGCACCGCTCGACGACCTCGACCGACCGCACGAATTCGTTTTGTCCGGTCAGGAAGGCGGCGATCTGGTTTTTCCGCTCGAAGGAGTTTTCGATCGTCGCCCGGAAGACCAGATAGCTGCGTTCGTATTCGCCGAGTTCCTGGTAGGCCGTTGCGACTTTCATGATCGCGTCGAAGTCCAGTTCCACATCCGGGTACATTTCTTTGATGATTTCAAAATACTGGACGATCTCGCGGTGCTGGTCCGTGGCGAGCGACGTGCGGAACAGCATCTCGACGCATTCTTTATAGATCTCCGGTTTCAGACGGTAATTCGTGAAGAGTTCGGTCAGATGCCCGCCCGCGGCTTTGTGTTCATCCTTCGCGAGCAGCCGCTTGCCGAACAGGTACAGCTCGACCGGAGAGAGTCGGTATTCGTCTTTCGTTTTCTCGCCCTGAGCCAGCACGGCCAGCGGGCTTGTCGGCGCGATGGCGATCTGGTCGGGCCGATAGAAACACTGAACTCGCCGCGCCCGTCGATCGTCAGGCTGACTTTCTGAGGTTTGCCGGCAACAAGCAGCTCGGCCGGAACGCTGATCTGGTGAGTCGGGTCGGCGGCGGGATCGATTTCGAGTGTCGTGACATTTGTGTCGTTGACCTGAATCGTGAGTCTGTATTTCTCGCTGCTGAATTTCTTTTTTGAGAACCACTCGGCGAGCGCCATCATGGCCGGTCCGTTGGCCTTTTCGGGATTCCAGCGAAAACCGCGGCGAGCGGCCATCAGCCAGTCGGCGGCCTGAGCGGCTGACTTGTCCGTCGGGAAAAGTTCCTCCACGCAAAGCAGGTACAGCGCCCGCAGCTCGACGCCAGACCGCATCCAGGGGATGCACTTCAGAACGCTGTCCGACTGCTCGCGCGTGTTCGCGGTCGCCGGCTCAAGCGGCAGTTTCACCAGCTCGATGAGGTCCCCCGCCATTTCTTTCCGGTCGAGCCGGATCAGCGTCAGCGCGACGTGCAGCAGACCGGACGCGGTGAGGTTGTTCCGCTCGCGGTAAAGCCGGTTGGCCCACGCGAAGTCCGCGGCGTCGGCTTCGGCGAGGCCGTGCAGGAGAATCGCCTGCCCCTCACGGTCGGCGGTGCCACTGGCCGTGAAGGCCGTTTGAAGCGAGCAGACCGCGCTGGCCATTGTCCCGGAAGGAACTGAAAAGCCAGCGCGACCCGCGACGGCAAGAGCCCACGCGGCGCGGCTGGTTGCGTACCGGTCCGCCCCGGCTGACGTGCGGCCGGACCAGCTCCAGCCGCCGTCGTCGCGCTGGCTGGAGACCAGTCGAGAAATGCCCGCGTTGACTCGCGCTGTCAGCGCGACGACTTCCGGGCTGTCCGCGTTGCGGGACTGAGAGACGAGTTTCAGCAGGCTGACTCCGCCAAGCACATCCGAAATCGAACGCTCGATGCCGCCGCCGTAGTTGCCGATGCTCGAACCCAGCACGCCTTCCAGCAGCGTGCGATCAATGCTCGGCCCGATGAACAGCTCGAGATGTGAATCTTCGACGGCCGTCTGGCCTTCGTGCTCAACAAACACGATCGTGCTTTGAGCCGCCGTGCCGCTGGTCGTCGCGACGACCGGCAGCCCGTACGGACGAATCGGGACCGCCTGCGTCACGGTGTCTTCCAGCTTGCCGCTCTTGATGGTGAGTTCGAATTCGGCGAGGTCTCCCGCCAGCTCGACGGGAAACGACAGTTCGTGAACGCCGGGGCGGGGTGAGTCCAGCTCGCTCTGAGTCGACGTCGTTTTGTTCCCCAGCGTTGTCTTCAGTGTGACAGCGATCTCGCCGCGGTAGTAAACCTGTTTCGGGACGTCGACTTCGAGCTGCACGGACTGCAGTTGGTACTGATGAACCCGGAACACGGTTTCGTAAGACTGCGTCCCACCCGGCTGATGAAGCACGATCCGACCGATGCCTTCTGGCGTGGAATCAGGCAGCTCAAAGTTGTCGGCGACCGTTCCGAACTTGCTGAGCGCGACTTTCCGGGAGTGGACGATTCGGCCGCGACCGTCGTAAACGTCGAGCTGGTATTTCTCGCCCGGCTTGAACGTGTAGCGGTCTTCCGAAACCCAGCGGACGATGCCCCGCACGTTGACCAGTTGTCCGGCCCGATACGCCGGCCGGTCGACATAAAGGTAACCCTTCGGCGCGAGCCCGACGGCGAATTCCAGGCCGGCCAGGCTGCTGACTGTCGAGGCGGCGTGTCCTTCGTGAACGGAGAAGACGCGCAGGTCGGCGATCGACTTCAGTTCTTCGAACGACTTCTGCAGGATGCCGTCCTCGCCCGTGACATCCTCGGCGAAAACTTTTTCGCCATCGCTGATCAGCAGGCTTATTCCTGATTGAGGCTTGCCGGTTCGCGAGTTCTGGGCGAAAGCAAACAGCTCGTTGCGGGAGCTTTTGACGATGATGTCAATGTCGCTGACGACGACCATCGTGGTCGCTTCGAGTTCCTCGCCGGAGATCGTGACCGCCGTCACGCCTGGGCCTTCGACGGGAATTTCCACCTCGTTGGACAGGCTGAGATATTCCTTGAAGCCGGAGACGTCGTGTTCCCAGGTCTTGTCCGGATCGATGAGGGCGATGTCGAGCGACTCGACACCCGTTGCCAGGTGCATCTTCCGGAAGTAGTCGACCATGTCGATCCGGTGCATTTTCACCGAGACTTTTTCGATGTTCCGCGTCGTGATTCTGACACGGGGTTTCTCGTCCGTCTGGAATTTCCGCTCGGTGACGACCTGAAGCTGCTTCGCCGTGAGATTGTCAATCCGCTGCTTTGCCTGGCCCGCGTACTGTCCCGTGACCTGTTTGTACGCCTCCAGAGATTCCGCCAGTTGCCCGAGCTGATCTTCGCGTGTGGTGCCGATTGTGAACGCGGCGCGCGACGCCTGCTCGGTGTTCGGATATTTTTTGACAAGCTGCTGCAAGTCGGCGATCGCTTCCTCAAACAGCTTCTGAGTTTTTGCTTTCGGCGGCAGTGGCTTTGTGAGGACGGCTCCGTCGGCCTTTGCCGCCTCGATTTCTTTCTGCCACTGAGCGATGCCCTCGCTGGATTTCATGTGGCCGAACAGGAACAGAATCTGCGGCGATCGGCCATCGAGCGGATACTTGTTGAGAAACGTCAGCCACAGAGTTCTCGCTGCGTCGTAGTTCTTTTCCAGTAGTTCTTTTCCAGTCGCTGAGCTTCGGCCATCGCGTACTCGGTGTCGATGACGACGCGCTGCACGTTGCTCCAGTTCGGGTCGGACGGGTGCTTGTCGAGGAACTCGCGCCACGCGGCGACGGCTTCGACGAATTTCTTCTGCGAGGCGAGTGCCTGGCCGAGCAGATTGCGGGCGAGAGGGATCTGTTTCGCTTCGGCGTCGACTTCTTTCAGCAGTGCCTGCAGACGCTCGACGGCCTGTTCGTAGCGACCGTGGTGTGAATAGCTCTGCGCGATTTCCAGCGAGGCCTGCGGAGCCAGTTCGCTTTTCGGATATGCCTTCAGAAAGCTTTCGTGTGCCGCGACGCCGAGTTCCAGGTCGCCGATCGAGCCCGGCGCGGGCACGCTGTAAGTATGGGCGAGCCGATAAGCCGCCTCAGCGAGCAACGCTCCTCCGTCCACTTTGCCAACGTCACTGGCCAGGAAGTCCTGCCAGGTGCGGCGAGCGTTTTCCAGGTGTCCGACGGCCAGTTGAGCTCGGCCGAGCTGGTAAGTCGCCTGCACGATCATCGTGGCGGGCGCTTTATCAATCGCCGCAGTTTTTTCGGCAGCTTACTGTTTTAGAAAACTCTGGTAAGTCGTGATGGCCTCTTCTGTCTGACCGAGTTCGCGCTGCGAGTGGGCAATTCTCAACTCAACACGTCGTCGAGTCGCGACGCCGGGCTTCAGCTTGAGCGACTCCTGGTAATAGGTGAGAGCCTGCGTGTAGTCCGGTTTCCCTTTCGGGGACGGGTTGTTTTTGTCACCTTCGAAATAGCGGTCTGCGAATTCGAGATAGATTCCGGCAAGCTCATCGCGGCGGTCAGTCGAAAGAAACCGCGTCGCTTCGGCCTGATAAATGAGCCCGGCCGCTCGATAGTTCCGCTGTCTCACCAGAACATCCGCCCGAGCGAACCGCGATCGCGCGACCCAGCGACTTTTGGGGAAACGCCGTTCGAGTTCCGTCAACGCGGCGGTGGCTTCGTCGAGCTTTCCCCCCTCGGTGAGGGCTCACCCTTTGAGATACATGAGGTAGTCCGAGCTGGCGTCCTCTTTCGTCAGCCTCGCGTCGATTTCTTTGACGGCTGCGTCAAAGTCGCAGCTCTGCATCGCCGAGTGGACCGCTGCGGGCACCTCCGGCAGGGCAGAGATGACGGGCCGGGCCTTGTCCGCTGCCTGAGTCGATGAGTCGGAAATCAGCAGTGCTGCTGCCAGAAGAGCCAGAACCAACGGCGTCCGCGTCATCGTTTTCTCCCTGTCTGAAACCGCCCGCCCGCGATCGCGGCCGGGTGTCTGTCTTTCTGTCTGTCTTTCTGTCTTTCACTGTATTTTCATTGATACGACTGCCCGTTACGGGCACGGTCGGCTTGTCACTCGAGTGCCCTGCGAAGCGGGTTACGAAATACTGACGACAAACGGCCCACCTTTCGGTTGTAGCAGCGTGAACGACGCTCGTCAGGATCCCCTCGCACGAAGTTACAAACTTGTGACAATCCGTGGGCGCGAAAAAAGCCGCGACCGGAATTCCGGCCGCGGCTTCTGGTGAGTCTCACAGTGATCGGTCGCTACTTCTGAGGTTCCTCAGGCACGACCCGGTAGGTTTTTCCTTCGAGGTTAATCACAACCGCCTCGTCAAATACAAAGTACTTCGCCAGCTTGCCGCCGTGCGACGCTGCCAGGTCGAAATACTCTTTACTGAATTGAACGATGCGGGTGGCTTTCGTTTCTTCCTCTTCCTTGACCGACGAGTCCTTCCAGATTTTGTCTTTTCGGAAGAACGTCTTCTGGCCAATCTGTACGACTGTTGAGTCGAGAGAATCTTCGAAGCTGTCGTCCCCCTCGGCTTCGGCAGCGGCTTTCTCCTTCAGCAGATCGGCATAGTCGACGACGCGCCGACGGGCGATTTGTTTGTCCGCTTTTTCTCCAGGGCGTCCGGCGGCACCGCCTCGCCCGCCGGGGCCTGCCGGGGAGCCGGCAGAACTGGCAGGTTTCGCCTCGTTGGCCACACTGTTCTGCAGTTTCTTAAGATCTTCCAGCCCCGCTGCCCGCTGGAAGCCACCTTTCAATGCTCTCTGGCCAAACGCATCCTGGCCGGATTCGGCGGAAAGCTGGATTCTCGATTCCCGGGAGGCCCGGGCAAGGTTCTCACGATCACGCAGGCTCACATTCTCGTCGGCCAGGAATGATGTGTACGGAGTCAGAATTCCGTGCTTGATTGAAAGTGCGACGAGTTCCGTGACCAGCTCCTGGTTCTGGCCGCGCAGGTCGAGTTCGTCGATGATCTCGCCAACCCGTCGGACGGCCCACAGTTTCTCGACGAACCCGTTCGACTCGTCGGCGCTGCGGTCAACGAAGTCGGCTCCGAACGTGAACTTCTTCTGCTCGCCAGCATAGTGGCCGGTGAGCGTCACTTTGGCCGCGCCACCCTTGCGGTAGCGGCCGACGACGACGAACTGCTCACCGTAGAACAGATCGGTGAGTTGCTGCGGGTACATCCGAGCAATCGGTTTCGGTTCGGACGCCGCCTGCTCACGGTCAAATTCGATCGCCATGCCGATGTCGGTCAGCAGCGGTGAGCCGATGCGGTTGTAGAGGCCGGCCACGTGAGTTTCGATGTCCTCGTTCGGCCGCACGTAAACCGACTGACCGCGATGGTCGTGTGACAGGCGGTCGAGCAGACGGCTGTTGACGTCGAAGCCGACGCCGAAATTGAACAGCCTCGCCCCGACCTGATTCGCCTGCTTCGCGCTGGACGCGATCTGTCGCTCATCCCGTGTGCCGACAGTCGGCAGGCCATCGGTGAGGAACAGGACGTAACTGGGATGACTTTTCGCCGTAAGCATCGCCAGCGACGTCTGCAGGGCTGCGTCGATATTCGTACTGCCGCCGGCGAAGAGGCCGTCCGCAAAACCCAGAGCTTCCTGCACGGTCTTTTCGTCTGCCCGCTGCAGTTCCGGTCGGAAACTTTCGACGGCCGAGTCGTAGGCGACGATGTTGAACGTGTCCGACTTTTGAAGCCGGTTCAGGAAGTACTTCAGAGCCGCTCGCGCCTGTTCGATTTTCTCGCCGTTCATGCTGCCGGACCGGTCGAGGACGAAGATGACCGACTTCGAAACCGTCTTGCTGTCGTCACGTTTCAGCTCGGGACTGGCGAGCAGCAGGAAATAGCCATCTTCGCTGTCGCTGGGCCGGTACGAAATGACGTTCATCCCGACGAGCCCGTTCTGGGTGCCGTACATCAGCCGGAAATCGTCCGGAGCTTGGACATTTTTCAGAGCAAGCTTGCAGACCGCGGTTTTATCGTTGGGGCGGTCGATGCTGATTTCGTGAGACGGGCTGTAGACCGTGCGGATCTGGTCGGTCGCGTTGACCCGCACCGTCACGTTGAGATTGTCGACGGCTTTCGAGGTGTGCTTGTTCGTGCCGATCGGGAACAGCAGATCGACGAGCCCGTTGTCCTTTTTCAGCAGTTGCTGGTAGCGGATCTCGACGGTTCGTTCGGCATTCGGCGGAATTGGAAAGACGCTCGTCTGGAACAGGCCTTGCCCCATGTACTCCAGCAGAGCCGGGTCTTTTCGCTGCCGCACGATGGCTTCGTAGGTCGCTCGTGCTTCTTCTTTCTTCATCAGTCGGCCGGTGAATTCCTTGCCGTCGACCAGCAGAGTCAGCTCACTGATCGCCGCGTCGGTCGGCAGGGGGAACATGATCTGAGTCTGAATCGTCTGGCTTGAGACATTCTTGAAGACCTGCGAGACCTGCACCTTCGCGATTTGATCGCGGACGTCCGACTGGATGTCGACGCGGGTGACTTTGAAGTTTGCTTCCGGCGGTTGAGGACGCGGAATCGGCAGTCGAGGCGGATTGGGCGGCAGAAAGATCCGGCGACTGGTCTGGTCAATGATGATGACCTGTGCGGACGCGAGATTCGGCAACAGCAGTGCGAATCCCAAAACCAGTAGTGACAGTGACCTCAACATGTCTGTTCTCCCATCGAACCTTTGAGACCGTCTGGATCAGAAATCCGTGTGTCGCGTCGTGCGGCGCGGTGAAGTTACGCGACCGGCCGAGCAGTGTTAACAGGTCAACGACTGAGAATGCCGGGCAATAGGCGGAAAACCCGGAATTCTCTGAGTTGCGGTGGGGATCGCATTTTTCAACAGCCGCTTAACTTCGGATCCGTCCCGAAACAACTTCCGGAAAGTGGCACGGTCTGCCGGGCCGTGCTTCACGCAGATTCGGAATGGGCAGGATGCCCATGCCGCGTTCGAATCAGCGTGCCTCAAGTCGGGCGGCGATCGACTCCAGTCGCTCGCAGACCCTCGGTAGATCGAACGGGGAATTTCGGACGTAGCGGGCTCGAAGCCAGTGCATGCCGCTGAGGATGACTCCGGATTCGTCGAGGATCGGAATCAGTGACCGTTCGCCCGTGGTGAGCGGCCGCGAGAGTTCGTAAATCGATAACGCCTCGTCCCAGCGTGACCGGTCGAGCTCGAACGATGATTGGAAGAGGCTTCCCAGAAGGCGTGACAGGTCGGCCGAAACAGTGTCGAGCCTCACCGCGCCGAAGTCGATCAGCCCCGTGAGAGTGTCTCCCGAAAACAACAGATGATCGTGCCAGACATCGCGCAGGCAGGGCAGGATCGGAACCGGATTTCGTGAGGCGTCGTTGAGTGCGGCGGTGATGGCCGTTTGCCGTTTCGCAAACAGCGTTGCGATTTTGCGAGCGACAATTCGAAAGCGAGCGTCCGATTCCTGTGAGAGGCCTGCTTCGATCCGGACAGAATCCCGCACGGTCTCGCGAAGAATTTCCAGACGCTCCGGAATCGTTTGTGGTGTGCCGCGATGTATTGCCGCTGGTGAAGCTGCCTCCCCGACGTTGTGAATCCGGGCGAGCATTGTGAGTGCGGATTCGAGTCGGGCCGCCGTCGGGGTCTCATGAAAATCGGCCTCGCCCGGCATCCACGGTTCGAGCTGCCAGAGAGTTCCGCCGTCCTCAACAAAGCTGAGCCCGTTTTCAGCGGCCAGCGGCACGGGGACGACACGGATTCCCGAACGGAAAATTTCCGTGACCAATCGGTGGATGCCGGCCAGTCGTGAGCCAGACATCGTGCCAGTTGGCCAGCGTCTCAGGCAGAACGAGCCCGCCTGGGTGTCGACGCGGAAGATCGCGGCTCCGCTGAACCCGCTGGCTTCGACTGGCACAAGGCGGCCCGGAGACTCGATCGCCGGAAAGTGCGATTTCAGAATCTGACCTGGATGGATTGAGTTCATGACGCGCGATTCCGGAGTCGTCGTTTTCGCCGGAACAGGATCTTCACCGGGACAGGATCGGATGTCCGCCTCGATCGTCGAAACCAGCCGGCTCAATTGTCGCAGCTGTCGTCTCTTCCCGCGAGTTTCCAGGAATCGCTCTCTGCCGCACATTGGGGCGTTTTGTCGGGCATCCGGGCGTCGAATTTCCTACAATGCCGCATCGGCCAATGCCGCCGGCCCCGCCTTCACTCCCCCGCGAATCCCCACATTCCGTCCAAAGCAGATTTCTGTTGTCACTCCGAGAGATTGCTCGATGGCAGCTGCCACAACCCTCTCCATCCGTTGCCCGCATTGCGACTTCCGTTTCAAAGTTGAGCGGAAATTCGCCGGCCGCGTCGCGCGCTGCCCGCAGGAGGAGTGTCAGGGGAAACTTCGAATTCCAATGCCGGCACCGGAATCAGCACTGGCACTGGCATCGGAAGAAGAAGTTGCTGGTCTCGGCAATTCCGAAGCCCCCAGTCCTCGCGCAGTCAGCCGAGGCGTCACAGAGGAGCGGACTTCTCCGATCAAACAACGCCGGGCAGTCGGCCTCGAGCAGGCTCGACGGCGAGTTCGTGCTGAAACAAAACCGGCCGAGGCCAGGTCGGCGGAAGCTGACTTCAAGAGCGACGACGATGCGGACGATTTCGACCTCGATGCAAGAAACGCGACGCGCCGACGCGCCCGTAACCAGTCTCAAAAAGACAACGGAGATGTCCGCCGCAGCAAAGGTCGAAACAAGAAGGAGCCCTCAGGATGGAAACTGCCGGGCGGGATCCGACGGTGGCAAATTGCGGCTGGAGCTGGCGGGATTCTCGTCGCCGTCCTTGCGATCGTCTTTGCTCCGAACGGCGCGGGTGAGCCAGGCGGTTCCGAGGAGCTTTCGGCAGCGGAGCCTGCTCCGCCGGACCTGTTTGACACAAAGCTGCAGCCCTTCCTGAAGGCTTACTGTCTGGATTGTCATCTCGGAGAAGAAGCTCAGGCCGGCGTCGATTTTTCAAAGTGGACCGGCGCGGATGCGATCGTCAAGGGCGACCGTGAGCACTGGGAGAAAATCCTCGCGATGATCGAAATCGGAGCGATGCCGCCGCCCGATGCTGATCAGCCTGCCGGAGAAGCCCGCCAGGAAATCGTCGCGTACCTTGAGGACAAACTTTACAACCTCGATTGCGACCTCATCGACGATCCCGGCCGCGTCACGGTGCGACGACTGAACCGGGCTGAGTACAACAACACAGTCCACGATCTTCTTGGCGTCACGTTTCAACCCGCTGCCGACTTTCCGTCCGACGATGTCGGGTACGGCTTCGACAATATGGGCGACGTTTTGTCGCTCTCGCCGCTGCTCATGGAGAAGTACCTCGACGCGGCCGAGCAGATCACGGCGGACGCTTTGCCAATGGTGACGCCGGAGTCACTGCGAAAGACATTCGACGTCGGCAGCCTCAGATCGAATCCAGAAATGCGGGTTGGCGGCGAATTCTTCGGGGTCTCGAGCAGCGGTGAGGTGTATCTCGAGTACGACGCGCCGTTTGACGGTGAGTACGTCGTGCGAATTCGGGCACAGGCGCAACAGGCCGGCGACGAACTCGCAAAGATGCAGCTGCGCATCGATCGGCGGCCCGTCCACGTGTTTGATGTCCAGGGCCAGATGAAGCCCGGCGAATACGAACACCGAGTCCAACTCAAAGCGGGACGGCGGCAGATCGCGGCGGCGTTCATCAACGATTTTTACGTTAAGGACAAAGCCGACCGGAATCTCTTCATCGGTCAGTTTGAGGTCTCCGCGCCGGTCTCACCAGAGACGGCTGCTCACGTTGCCGAGTTCGTCTCAGCACGGCCCGATAAAGATCGAAGCGTCGCCGAGGCCTCGCGCCAGGTTCTGCGACCATTCGTCGAGCGGGCATTCCGGCGTCCCACGACAGACGACGAACTTCAGCCGTTCGTCTCAATCGTCGAGGCTGTCGTGAAAGACGGCGAGCCGTACGACTTTGCCATCCGTCTCGCCGTGCAGGGCGTACTCGTTTCGCCGTCGTTCCTGTTTCGGATTGAGACCGATCAGAAACCGGACGACCCGAATGCCGAGCGGGCAGTGACCGATTTTGAGCTTGCCTCGCGACTGTCGTACTTCCTGTGGTCAAGCATGCCGGATGAGGAACTCTTCAAGCTCGCTCGCGAAGGACGACTCCACGATTCCGCCGTGCTTGCGGCCCAGGTGCAGCGCATGTTGAAGAGCGACAAGTCGCGATCGATCGTCGACAACTTCGCGGAACAATGGCTGAATTTGCGAATACTGGACGAAGTCACGCCCGACCCCGATGTCTTTCCCGATTTCGACAAGCGACTTCGCGACGACATGAAACGCGAGACGCTGTTGCTGTTTGGAGAAGTCATGCGTGAGGACCGGAGTATCCTCGACTTCCTTGATGCGGACTTCACGTTCGTCAACGAACGGCTGGCTCGCCATTACGGAATGCCGAACGTCAGCGGCGAAGAATTTCAAAAGGTCTCACTCAATGCAGCTCAGCGAGCTGGCGTGCTGACCCACGCGAGCATCCTGACGATCACGTCGAATCCGGATCGAACCTCACCCGTCAAACGCGGCAAGTGGATTCTCGTAAACATCCTCGGTAAGGAACCGCCGCCACCGCCGCCGGGAGTTCCGGAGCTTGAGGAAACCAGGAAGTCGGCCCCCGACGGGACACTCCGGGAGCAACTGGAGCAGCATCGAGCTGACCCGGGCTGCGCTTCCTGTCACACGACGATGGACGCGCTGGGATTCGGCTTCGAGAACTTTGACGCGGTCGGAGTCTGGCGCGACAAGGATGGCAAACATCCGGTCGATTCGTCCGGGGAACTGCCGTCCGGAGAGAAGTTCAGCGGACCGATCGAGCTCGTGCAGATTCTCAAGCAGCGTAAGAAACAGTTCAGCCGGTCGCTCGCCGAAAAGATGCTGACATATGCACTCGGTCGAGGCCTGAGTTACTATGACCGCTGTGCTGTCGACGAAATTCTTAATCGATTGAGCCAGAACAATTATCGGTTTTCAGAAGTGGTGCAGGGCATCGTTCACAGTAAACCGTTCCAGAAACGCCGAGGCGATGGAGACAGAAAATGACATTTCACATTCACAAAATGACCGAGATGCCACGCCGGACCATGCTGAAAGGCGTCGGTGCGTTGATGGGCCTGCCGCTGCTCAACGCGATGCTGCCGGAAAACGGGCTTGCCGCAGCGGGACCAGAAGCAGCGCCGCTTCGAATGGGATTTGTCTTCTTCCCGAACGGCGCGATCATGCCGGACTGGACTCCCGCATCCGAAGGAACGGATTACGAATTGAGCCGCACGCTCAAATCGCTTGAGCCAGTCAAGTCTGAGTTCAACGTGATCTCCGGCCTGGCTCAGGAGCAGGGATACGCTCACGGCGACGGCCCTGGCGATCACGCGAGATCGGCCGCGTCGTTCCTGACGGGGGCCCATCCCGTCAAGACGGCAGGAGCGAACATTCGCGTGGGAGTCTCTGCGGACCAGATCGCTGCGGAAGCGATCGGCAAACAGACTCGATTGCCATCCCTGGAAATCGGGCTCGAACGGGGACGGACCGCCGGTAACTGCGATTCCGGCTACAGCTGTGCGTACTCGTCAACGATTTCATGGAAGACGGCCACGACTCCGATGGCCAAAGAAATCAACCCTCGTCAGGTCTTCGAGCGACTCTTCGGCGAGAAAGACGGAACTCCCGAAGAACGGGCAAAGAAAGCAAAATATCGCCGCAGCATTCTCGACGTTGTCGCGGGTAACGCTCAAAAGTTGAGCGGGCAGCTCGGGCAGACGGACAAGCGAAAGCTCGACGAGTACTTCACGAGCGTTCGCGAAATCGAGCAGCGGATCGAGCAGGCTCAGAAATCCGCCGAGCTGGAAACTCCTGACTTCGACATCCCGCACAGCACACCTGGGGATCTCACCGAGCACATGAATCTGATGTACGACTTGATGATTCTAGCCTTCCGGACCAACAGCACGCGGATCATCACCTACATGCTGGCCAACGAGGGCAGCAACCGGTCGTACCCGATGGCTGGTGTGAAAAGCGGCCATCATCAGCTCTCACACCATCTCGGCGTCGAGGACAAGATCGCCGATCTTCAGAAGATCGATGAGTTCACGGTCAAACAGTTTGCCCGTTTCGTGACGCGAATGAAGGAGACTCGCGAGGGCGAAGGCTCGCTGCTGGACAATTCGATGATCGTCCTCGGAAGCGGACTTGGTGACGGCAACCGGCATCGTCATGAGGACCTGCCGATCATCCTGGCAGGAAAAGGTGGCAGCTCAATCGCCACGGGGCGTCACTTGCGAGTGCCGAACAAAACGCCGTTCAACAATCTGTTCCTGAGCATGCTGCACCGCGTCGGTGCCAACGTGGCTGAATTTGGCGACAGCACGGGTGAGCTGAAGCAGATCGACGCGTAGTCAACGTTGACCCGCAACCTCGTGGATTCGCGCCGAGATGCTCGCATTGACTGTCTGTTGTTTGCGAAGCGCAAGTTCCCCTTCACAAGCAGAACGCGATGGATCCACTGGCCCTCATTGACGTGTACGTGGCCGAAAACGAGCAGCAGGCACACATTATTCGAGCCTGGCTGGCAGATGCGGGTGTCGATTGCACCGTCTCCGGCGGAGCTCTGCAGGGAGCCCTCGGTGATATTCCGGTCGGGATCCCGACAGCCCCGCGTCTCGTCGCAAAAGCAGACTCAGCGGATCGAGCCAAAGAATTGATTCGTCTTTGGGAAGCAACATCGACACGCGCCGGAGCTTCGCCACAGGACGAGTGGCAGTGCATGGATTGTGGGGAGTTGAACGCGGCGAGCTTCGAGCTCTGCTGGAACTGTTACACAGCCGGCGGATGAAGCTGACCCAGCCTGGTGCGGTCGTGCCATGACTTCCGGGACTCACGAAAAAGCGATTTCTGTCAGGAGAAAATCTGTCTACGGATCGTTACGCTCCTCTTCCGATTGGATCAAGCTTTTGGGAGCGACTGGTGACACAACTTGCTGCAGATATCAACGAAGCCGCTGCTGCCATTCGTGAAAAGTGGAACGGGACGCCTCGAGTCGGACTCATTCTTGGCACCGGCCTGGGCGGGCTTGCTGAGCAGATTCAGCAGGACGCGGTGATCCACTACTCAGAAATTCCGCACTTCCCGGAATCGACAGTCGAGTCTCACGCTGGCCAGCTTATCTGCGGATCGCTCTCAGGTGTCCCGATCGTCGCTATGGAAGGCCGTTTCCATTTCTACGAGGGCTACACGATGCAGCAGGTCACCTTTCCTGTTCGCGTCATGAAGGCTCTTGGGATTGAGATTCTCATTGTGACCAACGCGGCCGGCGGGATGAATCCGGAATTCCAGCTCGCCGATTTGATGATCATCGACGATCACATCAACCTGATGGGAGACAACCCGCTCATTGGTGAAAACGACGAGAGTCTCGGCCCGCGTTTTCCCGACATGAGTGAGCCTTACACGCGGAAACTGTCGACGCTCGCCCATAAGACAGCCGGCGAACTTGGGATCGCCGCTCATCGAGGTGTATTCATTGCCGTTACCGGTCCCAACCTGGAGACTCGTGCGGAATACAGCATGCTGCGAACACTGGGAGCAGACGTTGTCGGAATGTCGACGGTGCCGGAAGTCATCGTCGCCAATCACGCAGGCCTTCGGGTCCTGGGTTGCTCAATCGTGACCGACATGTGCCTGCCGAATGAACTTGAGCCAGTTGACATCGCAAAGATCCTTGCGGTCGCTGCCACGGGGGGTGAGCGTCTTTCGCGGCTCATACCTGCAGTCGTCGGAAAGCTGTCGCAGGGTGGTTGATGCACTGGAAGACTTTAGTCCCGATGGTGTGAGTGTCTACGACCGCTGGCAGAAACTCTCCACGGGCGCCTGCTGCGATCCGCTCCGGATTTCCGGACCGGGACAATCCGGAAACTCATGTCCTCTTTCGTGACTCTTCCGCCTCACCATTGGTGTCGAATCTTGTGGGAGCCATAGCACGCACGTAGGATGGCCTTCCCTTATGAAACCCTGGGGGCCGCGCCGTTCGGCATCAGGCCAGCTGAGTTCTCGTCCCGGGGACGACTAAAACGGAAGACACAATGACAAAGATCGTTTTGATCGAAGACGACCGCGAAATCTCCAACACGCTTCAAAGGGTGCTTGAGGGAGCGGGATATACGCTGGCGGTCGCGAGTAACGGCGTCGACGGTCGAAAGCAGATTGACTCCACGGAGCCGGAGCTCGTCATCACGGACATGATGATGCCGCGGATGGGCGGATTTCCGGTCCTCGAATACATCCGCGAGATGAAAAAGAACGCGCCGAAAGTCATCATGGTGACGGCGAATGAAGGAGGTCGCCATAAGGCCTACGCCGAGATGCTTGGTGCCGACGCATACCTCCGCAAACCATTCGCAATGGACGTTCTGCTTGAAACGATCGTCCAGGTCCTTGAAAAGCCAGCGCCCGGAGGGCGAACTGCGAGGGCCGGCAGAGGCGCATCGCGCCGAAGCTGAGCCGCCTTCGATCCTGCCGGGTTCTCCGAGGACCGGTCGCTTATTCGCTTTGTTCTGCAGCGGAGAGTGTTTCTGGCGGACGGTCCTCAGTCGCAGGACCTGCATCTTCTGATGCTTCCGGAAGTGCCGTGTCTCGCGAACGGGATTCAGCGATCAGTCTTTGAGGTGGTTGGCGCTGGCGAGCCGGAACCACTCATTTTCAAGGCGATGAAGTGGTCAGCGCGCTGACACGACTTCGACACAGCAGCCAGTGAATCACATTTTCTCCGGTGAGCGAATTCCGAGCAGCTCCAGCCCGGTCGATAATGTCCTGCAAGCAAGGTCGCAAAGCAGAAGGCGACTCGTTCGCAGGGCTTCGTCCGCCTCCTTCGCGACGTCGCAGTTCCCGTAGAAACTCGTAAATCGATCCGCGGTCTCGAACAGGAACTGAGTGATGATATTCGGCTTCATTTCGCGAATGGCCGCATCAATCGCATCCCCAAAACTCTGCAGATGCACGATCAGAGCCCGCTCAGCCGGGTGCGAGATCCGGATTGAAGAACTGGCTGCACGCAGCGCGTCCCGGTCGACATCGGCCTTTCGGAAAATGCCGTGAATCCGCGCGTTGGCGTACTGGATGTAGGTCGCTGTGTCGCCTGTTGTGGCGAGCATCTTGTCCCAGTCGAAGACGTAATCACTCTCACGATTGTGGTGAAGGTCGGCGTATTTGATTCCGCCAATTCCGACAGCTTCGGCCACAGACCGTCGCGTCTCGTCGTCGAGTTCCGGGCCTCCTCGTTCCGGGTCTTTCGCGTCGTCGTTCGCACAGACGATATCGTGAGCTCGCGACACGGCTTCGTCGAGCAGACTTTCGAGTCCGACCGTGTCGCCGGATCGCGTCTTGAAGGGGCGTTTGTCTTTTCCCAGCACGGTTCCAAAATTGACGTGCCGAAACTCCACCTTGTCGAATCCCCACTTCCTGGCTGTCTGGAAGAGCAACTGAAAATGTTCGCTCTGCCGCGTGTCGACAACGTAGAGGATGACGTCGGCTTTCAGTTCTTCGACGCGGTACTGAACCGTGGCGAGGTCCGTCGTCGCGTAGGTGAATGCGCCGTCGGTTTTCTGAACGATGAACGGCGCCTCGTTGCCCTCAATAAAGACGCAGACGGCCCCGTCGCTCGCTGTTGCCTGACCGGATTCGCGAAGCTTCGCGACCACGTCCGCCAGCATTGGCTGATAAAAACTTTCACCGAGCGTTCTGTCAAATTCGACGCCGAGTTTGTCGTAAACACTCTGCAGAGCCTTGAGGCATTCCGGGAGGAACTCATTCCACAGTTGTGTGTTCTCTGCGTCTCCGATGTGAAGTTTGACTGTTTCGTTTCGGGCGAGTGTTGCGATATCGGGATGCGCAGCAGCGAGTGACAGCATTTCGGGGGATTCACTCACCGCTTCGATTTTCCCCTTCAGCCCCGCCGCTGTTTCGAGGAGTGACTGGTGGCCGGATCGCAGCTTCTTCAATGCCTGCTTCCTGGCTTTCCCCTCAAGGTTTCCCTCCTCGGTCGCAGCGATTTGTGCTGCAGTTGTGGCAATCTGTTCTGCGATCTGTGGCTGCTTTGCGAGAGCGCCGTGATAGTCGGAAAGCTGATTGACGAGACGGTAAAGCCTCGCGAGCTCAGCAACGGGATCGGCGGAATATGCGGCTTCGTCAACAAAGTGTTTGAAGCCGAAAATGATCATCCCGAACTGAGTGCCCCAGTCTCCGATGTGGTTGTCGGAGATGACCTCATGCCCGGCAAATCGCAGGATATTGACCAGTGCGGCACCGATCACAGAGCTCCTTAGATGGCCAACGTGCATTGGCTTCGCCACGTTGGGCGATGAGTAGTCAATCACATAATTCTGTCGCGTCCCGGCGCGATGGCCGAGCCGATCATCGGTGACAAGGCCTTCGGCCGCATTCGCAAGCCAGTCCTCTTTCAAACGCAGATTGATGAAACCCGGGCCGGCGATTTCCGGCGGGTCGCAAAGATCGCTGAGCTGCAAACGGTCGACGATTTCCTGTGCGATGTCTCGTGGTGAACGACCGGTCGACTTTCCAAGGGGCATCGCGCAGTTGGCCTGGAAATCGCCAAACTTCGTATCCTGAGCTGGCCGGATCATTGCCAGTGACGCGGCGACATCGTCAGTGATATCGGCAAGGGCAGCAGAAAATCGACTTTGAATTTCAGCAAGGGCGCTCATCAAGAGGCTCCAACACGTTCAAGCAGGCGGGAAGAACCAGCGATCCGACTTCGGTTCATTGCGACTCAGGCGACAAAAGCACCTCATACGAGTCGAATGACCGTTGCGCGATTCTACTCGCGCCAGTCGACCTGTGGGGCGTCAGCCCAGAGATTCTCAAGGGCGTAAAGCTGACGACCTTCCGGAGTGAATACGTGGAGCACGACGTGACCGTAGTCGCGCAGAATCCAGACCGATTCACCTTCGCCCTCGGCACCGCGTCGGGTGCTGCCGCGTTTCTTCATCACGATATCGGTTTCCTCGGCCATGGCCTTCATTTGGCGCTTGCTGGAAGCCGTGGCGATGACGAAAAAATCGACGATTGGCGTGATCTTCCGCATGTCCAGCAGGATGATGTCCGCTCCACGAAAGTCGTCGGCAACACGTGCCACGATCAACGCGTCAGCGGTTTCATCACCTGACGTGGTTCCACTGCCCGACACTGTGGCTGATTCTGCGGCGGCTGATTCTGCGGCGGCTGATTCTGCGGCGGCTGATTCTGCGGCGGCTGATTCTGCGGCGGCTGACTCTGTGGCCGACAGATCGACTGTCTGATCAATCGGAACGGGCGCGCTGGCAGCTTCTTCCGGTGTGTTGTCCTGCTGAGTTTCCGACACGTGTTTCTTTCGGAACCGGCTTCATTAAAGTGGGCTCACTGAGATCCGAACTGCTGCCCGGTTCCGGCCGGTGCGAACCGGCGGCGGGTCGGATTAAAGGAAGTTGAAGATGTAATACTTCACCACGAGCCCTGCAAACACCACAGACACCATACTCATCAGTTTGATGAGAATATTCAGGCTTGGGCCACTGGTGTCTTTGAACGGGTCGCCCACGGTGTCGCCGACGACCGCCGCTTTGTGAGCATCGGTCCCCTTGCCCCCGTGGGCTCCGGCTTCGATGTACTTTTTGGCGTTGTCCCAGGCTCCGCCAGCGTTGGCCATCATGATGGCCACGGCGAATCCAGAAGTCAGCCCACCAGCGAGCATGCCAATGACGCCGCCAACTCCCAGCAGCAGGCCAACAAGAATCGGGACGATCAGGCCCAGAATGGACGGCATGATCATTTCACGTTGAGCTGCCGTCGTGCTGATTGCGACACAGGATGCGTAATCAGGCTCTGCTGTGCCTTCCATGATTCCAGCAATTTCGCGGAATTGACGGCGCACTTCGGCGACCATTTTCGCCGCGGCACGTCCGACCGCCTTCATGGTCATCGCACAGAATACGAAGGCCAGCATGACTCCCATAAACATCCCGACGAGGACTCGCGGATTCATGACGCTGATATCGTAAAATCTCCCGAAGTCGGGGATGGTCGCTGCCCTGTTGCGCACGATCATTCCGCGATCTTCCAGTTCAGGAATATCCAGTCCGGTGACGAGCTCGCTAGATCGTGCATTTGAAATATTCTCGATGGCCTCGTTCTTTTTTCCTCGCGGTGGGAAAACAAGAAAAGCGGTCGGGTGCTCGTGTCCTGCTTCCTGAACAGCAATGACTCCTCGTCCAACTTTGACTCCGGTCGCATCGGCCAGATCTGCTGACGCTTCCACCTGGTAATCTTCAGTCCATCGCTCAAAGCCTTCCCGGACTTCTTCGACATAGGCGGCGAGCAGGGCGAGCGCCGTAAGCGCGGCCGAACCGATGGCGAAACCCTTACCGGTGGCGGCAGTCGTGTTTCCGAGGCTGTCCAGTGCGTCTGTCCGCTCGCGGACGGAGGGGTCCTGCCCGCTCATTTCCGCGTTGCCGCCAGCGTTGTCGGCGATCGGTCCGTAGGCGTCTGTGGCGAGCGTGATTCCTAAAGTGCTGAGCATGCCGACGGCAGCGATCGCGACGCCGTAAAGGCCCATTGCGAATAGTTGAGGGCTGTCATAGTCAAAACCGGTGCAGGTTCCGAAGGCCAGCATGATCGCCATTCCGACCACAACGATTGGAACCCAGGTGCTCATGAATCCTTCGGCAATTCCGGCGATAATGACCGTTGCCGGGCCGGTTGTTCCCTGATCGGCGATTCGTTTTGTTGGTCGAAATTCCTCGCTGGTCGAGTATTCCGTCCATTTTCCGATCGAGATACCCGCTGCCAGCCCGATCACGACTGACCAGAAGACTCCGAACAGGGCCGTTCCTGACGGGAGTCCTTCTGCGATTCCTGCCGTTTTTGATGGGACGACCAGGATGACGTAGACCAGAACGAGAGAGACGACGGCAATCAGTGCACTGCTGATGTTGATCCCGCGGCCGAGAGCCTTCAGGAGGATTCTCTGGGTCGCGCCTTCTTCTGTTTTCACCAGATGGATGCCAAAGATGGACAGTCCGATTCCAAACGCCGCCAGCACCATTGGCAGCATCACCATCATGAACTGCATTTTTTCATTGCCGGCGTAAGCGGCCACACCGAGAGCGGCGGCAGCCAGAATCGAACCGCAATACGATTCGTAGAGATCCGCTCCCATGCCGGCCACGTCTCCGACGTTGTCGCCGACATTGTCAGCGATGGTCGCCGGGTTGCGGGGATCGTCTTCCGGGATTCCCGCCTCCACTTTCCCGACCAGGTCGGCTCCGACATCAGCGGCTTTTGTGAAGATGCCACCGCCAACCCGAGCAAACAACGCCTGACTGCTCGCACCCATGCCGAAGCAAAGCATCGTCACGGTGATTTCGTGAAGAGGCATATCGTTCATGTGGAGCACGGCGAACCACACGCAAATGTCGAGCAATCCGAGCCCGACCACGACCAGACCCATCACCGCTCCACTTCGGAAGGCGACCTGAAGTCCCTGATTGAGCGATGTCTTACAGGCCTGCGCCGTCCGGGAGCTCGCCATGGTGGCGGTTTTCATTCCGAACCAGCCCGCCAGGCCAGAGAAGAATCCGCCAGTAACAAAGGCAAACGGAACCCATTTGGACTGAGCGTTGAAGCCAAACGCAACAACCATCAGCACGATGAACATCGCAATAAAGAAGATCGTGACGACCTTGTACTGACTCATCAGATAGGCATTGGCCCCCTCACGAACGTAGGAGGCGATCTTGACCATCTTCTCGTCGCCCTCGTCCTGGGCGATGACCCACCCGAAGAACTTTCGAGCGTAAAAGAGGGCCAGCAAGGCTCCGGCAAAGCTGATCGACCAGCCAATGATGATGGCGGTTTCGTCGGGAGCCGATGCGGCGGATGTGGCGACTGTTCCGCCCGCTTCCGACGTGTCCGGAGCTGCCAGAAGCGGCTGCTGTATCAGCAGAGCGGCGAGGCAAGCCAGGAAGAAAAACGAGAGGACACGGGTGGTGGCGCGGGAAATTCGAGGCAATCTCATCCTGTGGGTTCCACTCCTGCAGAACAGACTTGAGCGGCGACGACATCGCGACGGTCACTGAAGTCGACATCCATGTGGTGATTTTGGAAACGGCCAGCGAGTTTAGTTCTGTCGCAAATCATCTGTCAACAAGGGATAGCGATGAGAAAGAGACCCCATCATTGAAATCCGAGACGGGCAATCCGCCTGTCAAACTGTAACGGTTGGGGCGTCTTTGCGGGTTAGGTCATGGCTCCCGCTGGTGACGGTCGTACGGGTCACGACAGGTTCTGTCAGTTTTTCGGAATGTGACGGACGATACCGTTATCCGGATAAACCGCAGGATGACGTCAGAACGGGTTGTGCAGATTTCGCCGGTCAGACCGGTCAGGAAAATGCCGCTCGGACTGCTGGTCCGTGTAGGACAGGGCTGGTTCGGAACAGGGTTCCAGCCGGCAGTCAACGACAATTCTGCTTTCGCGTCAGATGACCGAAAGTGGATGCCTGCAGAAGGGACTCGGCACTGCCTGCAGCTCTTGCTGCGGGGAGCGGACCAGGGAAGGAAGTTCAGGATGAAGGTCACCTGGCTCAATCATTTCAAGCAGCAGTTTCAGTTGTCTCGGCGTCGGAAGCACCGACCGCGAGTTTCGGCGGCGCCGGAACTTCTTGAGCAGCGGACCTATCTGTCTGTCTCTTCGCTGGTAACGAACAACCAGCTCATCATCGTTGCCGACGGCGACGACAGCATCGAGGTGCGGACAGACCCCGGAGGTTCGGGTCAGGTTCAGGTGCTCGCCAATGGCGTCCTGGAAGGAGCCCTCGCGAGCATCCAGGCCAGCAGCCTGCGGCGGATCGATATCGACGCCGGTCCGGGAAACAACCTGATCAATCTGAACGCGGTCTCGTCCGCGGAGTTCTCCTTCGTTGATATCAACACGGGAGAAGGACTGCAGATTTTTGTCGATGCCGGAAACGGACATGACACGATCGTCGGCAGCCAGAGCTTCAACGATACCCTCATCGGGGGAGACGGTCACGACTCGATCAATCTCGCCCCGGTCAGTCAGATCCAGGGCAACCAGACCATCGACGGCGGAGACGGCAATGACACACTGGCCGGTGGATCGGGCAATGACACGATCACGGGACGCGACGGAAACGACACGATCATTGGCGATGTGATTCTGGGTGGAGTGCCCATCGGGGCGACCAGCCGGGACGTGATTTCCGGTGGCGATGGCAACGACACCGTGGATGGCGGTCGAGGTGACGATTCAATCAACGGAAACCAGGGTGAAGACAGCCTGCTCGGTGGCGACGGGAACGACACGATCGGTGGCGATTCGGGCGAGGACACGATTCAGGGGCAGGGCGGTGATGACCAACTGCTGGGCGGCGGCGGCAACGATGCGTTGAACGGGAATGACGGAAACGACGTCGTACTCGGCAACGGAGGCAATGACACACTGCTGGGCGGGACCGGTTCGGACATGCTGATTGGCGGAGCGGGAGACGACGCTCTCGACACGGGCGATCAGTTTATCTCGATCGACGATGTGATCGTGAATCCGGAAGGCAACACCGGCTTCAACTTCGCGACGTTTACGATCTCGCTTTCCGCGGTCAGCGCCCTCGACGTTTCCGTCGACGCGGCGACAGTGAATGGACTCGCAGAAGACGGTCTGGATTACGTCGGCTTCTCGGAACGTGTCACGATCAAAGCCGGACAGCTTTCCACCACAGTGGTTGTGCCGATCATTGGCGACACCGTGGCCGAGACAAACGAGAATTTCTTCGTGACGCTTACAAATGCCCAGAACGCGGTGATCGCAGATCCCGCCGGCGAGGCCACGATTATCGATGACGGAGACGGTCCAATTCAGGTCGTGTTCCTCGATTTCGATTCAGCGACCGATCCGACGGAATTTCAGTTCAGCCAGACCACTCGAAATGCAATTCAACAGAATCTGGAGGCGGATTTTCGGCCGTTCAACGTTGTGTTCTCACAGACACTCCCTGTGGGAGATTTTACGACAATCCGATTTAACGATGGTGCTGCTGGTGGACTTTCGCTTAATGGGATCGACTTTCGAAATCTCAACCTGAATGACACAGTGATCCTTGACGCGGCAGGCGCCTTTTCCTTCTTCGGTGCTCCACCGATGACGCAGGCCAACGTGATCTTTGCCAGCTCGAATATTGCGGCCCACGAACTCGGACACGCAATGGGATTGCGACACCGGGATGCCTTCGGGCCAATGGGCAGCGGCGTGCTCCCCGGAACGGACGTGTTCTTTACTCCGCCTTACACCGGGCCAACTCTCGCAACGGAGACGGCGAATCATCTTATGATTACGCCAGCGTTCCCGTTTCTTGATCCACTGTCAGCATTGAGCAGCAACCAGTACTTTGGTGCTCGATCAGCGATCAAACTGGCAATGTTCGCATTTGAGGGACAGGTTCTTTCAGAGCAGGTCGGCGCACACTCGACGATTGGAACCGCACAGGCGATTGCACTCGCTGATCTGACGGTTCCGAACACCGAGCTCACCGGGTCACTCGCCGGACTGCAGTTCGACGTTGAAGCCACGTCACTCCTGGGGCAAATCGCGACACCTGGCATGAGTGACTTTTATTCATTCACTGCTCTGGCCGGTGACATTATCAATCTGGAAGCGATGTCGGCGGTTCCGGGTTCACAGACGCCGCCACGATTCGTCAATACGATTGACCCGGTGATTACGGTCTTTGACGCGAGTGGAAATGCTGTCGCGCTTGGCAGCGGAGTTGCCGTGAACGATGACGAACTGGAGTCGATGGACTCAGTCATCGTCGATCTCATCATCCCTGCGGATGGCACTTACTTCGTGGAAGTGACGACGTCCTCCGGTCTGGAGACAGGCGATTACGAGCTGTTCATTTCCAATTTCAAAACGATCACTCCACCCACGTTTGCCAATGGAAGTTTCGTTCCTCCCACGGCGGCGTCCGACGCGATGAACGGTGGCGAGGGGAACGACACAATCGTTTCGGGTGACGCCGACGATGTTCTGGTCGGGGGCAGCGATGATGATGTGCTGTTCTCCGGTGGTGGAAACGATCTCGTGTTTGGCGGTGGCGGACGCGACCTGATCAACGGTGGCGACGGCAACGACACGGTCTATGGGCAAGGCAGTAACGACACCATTGAAGGCGGGGCGGGAGACGATTTTGTCGATGGAGGAGTCGGGATCGATGTGGTCTACGGCGACGATGCACTCAACACGACCACCGGTAACGACACGGTCGTGGGTGGGGCGATGGATGACGTGCTGTTCGGCGGCGGCGGGAATGACCTCCTGTTCGGCGGCAGCGGACGCGACATTCTCAACGGTGGAGATGGCGACGACACGCTGTTCGGCCAGGGTTCGAACGATGATGTCCGAGGCGATGCGGGCAACGATACGATCGTCTGGAAGGGCGACGGAAACGACTCGTTCGACGGGGGCGACGGACTGGACACGGTCGTGGTTCAAGGGACCAACGGGTCCGACACGATCTCTGTGCAGCAGACGGGCAGCACTCTGCAGGTGGTCCGCGGTTCGGCAACGCTCAGCTTTACGAACGCGAACGAAGACGTTTCGAATCCTGTCGAAGAAGTCACCATTGACGGACGCGGCGGGAACGATCAGCTCAATCTTGGGAATGTGAATCTGGTTGGCTCGCTTGTTCTGATCCTGGACGGTGGAGCGGGTGACGACACGATTGACGCGACAAATGCCACACTGGGATCGGTGAGGCTGCTGCTGAAAGGCGGGTCCGGCAATGACAACATCATCGGCTCGGCCGACGCGGATACGATCCAGGGCGGCGACGGAAACGACATCATCAATGGCGGGACCGGATCGGACACGATCGACGGTGGAGCAGGAGACGACAACCTCAACGGGATGCTCGGAAACGACTTCATCACCGGCGGAGTCGGCAACGACATCGTCGCGGGCGGTGACGGAAACGACGTACTGGATGGCGGGTTTGGCAACGACACCGTCAGCGGCGGAAACGGCAACGATTCGCTGCGAGGCGGCTTCGGCGACGACTCGCTCTCAGGTGATATGGGCAACGATCTGATCCATGGCGAAACCGGTAAGGACACGCTGATCGGCGGCGGCGGAGACGACACGCTCGACGGCGGCCGAGACGACGACATCCTGCTTGGCAACAGCGGCAACGACAAGCTGCGAGGTGGTCACGGAAACGACCTCATCCGAGGTCACGCCGGTAACGACACGATCGACGGTGGCGACGGCAATGACCTGATCTTCGGCGGCGACGGCGACGACGGAATTGTGGCTGGAGACGGCAACGACACCGTCTTTGGAGATAACGGATCGGACACGATCCTGGGGGGAGACGGCGATGATATGCTGTTTGGCGGAGGCGGAGTTGACACCATCCTCGCCGGAGACGGCGACGATTCGGTGAACGGCAATTCCGGAATCGACACGATCTCGCTCGGCGAAGGAACGAACGGCAACGGCGATCTGGACTTCATCATCGACGAAGCGTTCATCCTGTCGCCAGCCATGCTTGCCCGACTCGACGCGAGCGACTGAACCCGGCTGAGCTGCGACCGCCTGAGTTTCGACGACCTGACGAGGACGGATCAGGTTTCGCGCGGAGAGAACCCGCGACGAGACTTCTCTGAAAGATACCCTGTTCTGAGTCCCGTTTGAGCGGGCTGACTGTTCCGACAGTCAGCCCGTTTCATTTTTTGCCGTCGTGGTCGTTCTCGTTGACGATTCCGGGACCCCGACAATCTGCACGAGCACGGGCTGCACTCCAATGGTGTTCGGCAGGGCCTCTGCGTCGGTCGTTTAACGTTGAGCCGCAGGCGAGAACTTCGGTGGCGGAGCTCGCGATGAACCACCGCGACATCGCCGCCACCCTCGGATTTGATTCCAAAGCGCCGCGATGCCCCAATTTTCGCCTGCGGCTCAACGTTAAACGACTCTGCGTCCAAAAACTGAATATCGCATCGTCAGCCAGGAACCGTGCCGAACACGATTGGCTGCACTCCGCACTGACCACCGGCGAGTCTTCAAACGGCCGCGTCGCTCAAGTTTGCCGGGTCTGACGACAAGTTCGAGATGAGTGACGGTAGCCACAACGGGCGACAGTCGGAGCAATCCTGCCGGAAGCCATACGCTGGCTGTGCCGGGGAGTGGATTCGGCATCCGGATTCCCTGATAGTTGATAGTCGAACCGGATTCCCGTTAGATGGCTCGCCGTCGGCTGTGGCAACCCGCTGAAAATTCACATCCAGGATTGACCGTCGCCCATGTCTCATCCCCTCGTTGAGAAGCTGATCGCAAACATTGAACAAGCTGTCATCGGTAAACCGGAGGCGGTTCGACTGACGGTGCTCGCCCTGCTGGCGGAAGGGCATCTGTTGATCGAGGATGTCCCTGGTGTCGGCAAAACGTCCCTCGCCAAAGCGCTGGCCCGCAGCCTCAACTGCAAATTCACGCGGCTGCAGTTCACGCCGGACATGCTGCCCAGTGATATTCTGGGGTCGAGCGTGTTCCTGCCGAATGTCGGTGAGTTCGAGTTTCGCGCCGGCCCGATTTTCTCTCACATCGTCCTCGCTGATGAGATCAACCGGACGACTCCGCGAACTCAGTCGGCTCTGCTGGAGGCGATGAGCGAGAGTCAGGTTTCGATCGAAGGCAAAACGCGCGTGCTTGAGCGACCGTTTTTCGTGCTGGCGACTCAGAACCCGTTCGAGTTTGAAGGAACGTTTCCGCTGCCGGAAAATCAGCTCGACCGATTCATGCTGTGCATCGATATCGGCTATCCCGATCCGTCCGTCGAAAAAGAAATCCTCACGACGCACCGGCGAGGCCAACCGGTCGACAAGCTGCAGCCCGTCCTGGAAGTCTCGCAGCTGGAAAGTCTGCAACAGGCGACTCGTGACATTCGAGTCGACGATTCGATCAGCGAGTACCTTCTGAAAATCGTGACGGCGACCCGTGACCACTCGCAGCTCACAATGGGAGTCAGCACTCGCGGCGCGCTGACGTTCTACCGCGCTGTTCAGGCAAGAGCCCTCATCGAGAACCGCGATTACGCGACGCCGGACGACGTGAAACAACTGGCGATTCCGGTGCTGGCTCACCGTGTTGTCTGCCAGGGAGTCGTCCGCGAGGGACACCGCGACAAAGCCCGCACGGTGATCCGGCAGATCCTGGACAACACCCGCGTGCCCGCGTGACTCATGCCTTCGTGTGAAAAGAACGGCTTTGCGAGAAATTGAGTTGTTCGAGTCGAAATAGCGAGTCGAACTTGAGGTCTCGCACTCGAACCACGAATCTTCGGCCATGGACCTCCCACTGCCCCGGTTTGCTCTCGGAGATCGTTGTGTTTCTGAACAGAACAGCTTTTGCGCTGATGACGTTTCTCACGGCGCTCGCGTCATTCGGCACCGCTCAGGACGAAAAGCCCGTCGACATCCTGCTTCGCGGCGCGACTCTTTATGACGGCATTGGCGAGGAGCCAACTCAGGGAGACGTCGCCATTCGCGGCGACCGGATTGTCGCGATTGGAAAGTCGCTCGACATTCCGGCCGTCTGGAAAATCGACTGTTCGAAGCACGTGATCTGTCCGGGATTCATCGATCTCCACAACCATGCCGACCGGCGAATCGTGAAAGCCGAAACGCGGGCCAACATGAATTTCGTCACGCAGGGCTGCACAACGGTGGTGACAGGAAACTGTGGATCCGGGCCAGTCGACGTCGCGGCGTATTACAAAATTCTCGATGAGCACGGCGCGGGGACGAATGTCGCGCATCTGCTGCCGCAGGGTTCGCTGCGAGACGACGTCATGGGGACGGCTCTTCGAAAGCCGACAGACAAAGAGCTCGCGGAAATGGCGAAGCTCGCTGAAAAAGCGATGCGTGACGGTGCGTGGGGAATGTCGACCGGACTGATCTACGTCCCCAGTTCCTACGCAGAAACTGACGAGCTGATCAGCCTCGCGAAAATCGTTTCCCGGCACGGTGGAATCTACGCGAGCCACATTCGCGGTGAGGGATCAACACTGCTTACGTCAGTCGCCGAGGCGCTGCAGATCGGTCGCGACGCGAATCTCCCAGTACACGTTTCTCACTTCAAGTCGAGCGGCCGCAGTCACTGGGGCCTCGTCCGGAGAGCGGCCGAGGAGATTCAGAAGGCGCGAGACGCCGGACAGGTCGTGACGGCGGACCAGTATCCGTACATCGCCTCCAGCACGTCGCTTGACGCGACTCTGCTTCCGGCGTGGGCTCGCGCGGGCGGGCGAGAAGAGCTGCTCAAGCGTTTTGAGGATGCGGAGATCGGGCCGCGGCTGCGCGATCACGTCGCGCAGCGTCTGGACGAGGGGAACGGTGGCGAGTCAATTCGCATTGCCCGTTACTCACCGAATCCGGAATGGGCCGGTCAAAGTCTGCGTGCGATTGCAGAAACTGAAAAAAGAGACGCGATCGAAGTGGCCTATGAAATCTTCCGCGGCGGCGGAGCTCAGATCGTCAATTTCAGCATGAGCGAAGACGACGTGCGGCACATTATGGCCATCGACTGGGTGGCGACCGCATCCGATGGCGGAGCGTACCTGCCTGGGGCAGATCGGCCTCATCCCAGAAATTATGGAACCTTTCCGAGGAAGATCAGGTATTACTCGCTCGATGAGAAAGTCATTCCGCACGGCAAGGCGATTCGCAGTGCGACCAGTCTTCCGGCAGACATTCTCGGGCTGAAAGATCGAGGTCGGCTTCAAGTCGGACAGTTCGCGGACGTCGTCGTGTTTGATCCGAAAAAGATTCGCGATGAGGCGACGTTTTCGAATCCTCACCAGTACTCAACGGGAATCCGATTCGTCTTCGTGAACGGAACGCCGGCGATCGCTGAGGGGATTCCGACCGGCACGCTGTCTGGCCGACCGTTACAGCATCAGTCGACGGCTGAAGAATAATGACACGAAACTTCAGGCTGGAGTGGTGCATGAAAACGCTGTGCAGGCAGACGCGTCGAGGACAGATGAATTGTCATTAGTTATTTGTCCTTGAGTCATCGGCCATTGTCAGGAAGCACGATCGCGACAATGAAAAATGACTAATGACAAATAACTAATGATAAATTCAGATCCCTGAAGCCCGCCCTCGTCCCGCAACGCCGTCCCGCGACGCCGTCCCGCGACGCCTCTCGCATCGGACTGGCCACCACCGGGCGGGCCTCCCTACAATCGACCTTTCCCATTCTCATTCGCTGGCGGCATCGCCGCTCTCACCTTTTGCAGGCTCATGACTGAAGAATCCACGCAAGTGCCGCCGCTTGAGGAACGCATCGACTTTCGCAACCGCTGGGTTGCAGGCCTTCTCGCGTGGCTGATTCCTGGGGCAGGGCACATTTATCAGCGGCGTTTTTTCAAAGGCGTCGTCTACATGGTCTGCATTCTGGGCATCTTCGTCTGGGGCAGCTCAATGGGTGAGGCCAAGGCCGTCCATCTGAGATGGGACAGCGGCGGGGACGCCAAAACCCGCCAGCGAACGCTCGGATATCTCGCTCAGGTGGGAGTCGGTCTTCCCGCATTGCCGGCCGTGCTGCAGAAAAACCGGTTTGAGAGCCAGGAAAAGGCCTTCGAACTGCAGCGGACCGCTGGCGAGGTCATCGAAGAGTTTGACTCGGAATTCACCGGCATCCTGCGAGACGCAGCCGGCGGCGATGCTGTCATCAAGGGAACGATTTCCGGAACACTCACGGCCGCGCAGTTTGCCGGTGAGGAATTTACCGGCACGTTTAAAGGACAAAGTACGACTGGTGATCCCGTCGAACTGGAAGTCGGCGGGATGCGTCGTTACGAGTCGTCGGAAGAGCTTCACATTGGCAAGCGAATCTGTGCGCTTGAGGATGTCACGATTACTCAGAACGCTGAGCAGTCAGGCCGAATTTACTCGGCCGATCGTCGTCGCTTTTTCGTTCGGCTGGCCGGCGGGCGAGATGGGTTTATCGAAGGGACGATTCCTCGACCATTCGTCAATCATTACCAGGTGCCGATCGAGGATGAAGCCCTTCAGAGAATTCACGGGCGACTTGGCAAGTTCTATGAGCTTGCTCTGGTTTACACCTGGATTGCCGGGCTGCTCAATATTCTGGCGGTGTGGGATTGCGTGCAGGGACCAGCCTACGGTTTCGGCGACGAGCCGGAACCGGATTCCGACGACGATACGGCAAAGGGAAGCAACAAAACGGAATCACCAACCGCCGTCGCCGCCGTCGCCGACACGCCAGTCGCCGCAGCCGAAGCGGTTGCGGAATCTCCGGCAAGTGCCTCTGAAAACCCGAAAGGCTGAGCGAAATGTTTGCAGCAATGTTACCTCTTCTGCTGGCTCAGCATGGCAACACGATCTGGTATGTCCTGCCACTCGCAGCGGCGATCAGCCTCGTCTACAGCGCCAGCCGGTACGAGCTCACAGAACGCATCGTCCGTCGGGCCAGTCGACTCTTCTGCATGATCGTCGGTTTTATGGGAGCGGTTCTAATCGTTCTCTGGGGTCTCTCGGCAACGATCTAAACGATCTAATCTGGCAGCAGTTCTCAAATCCGCATTCGATGCCCGGCCTCTTGATGAGGCCGGGCATCTTTTCATTCAGGAGTCTTTGTGATGGAGCCCGTGCTCGACCGATTCTTGCGGTACGTAAAAATCGACACACAATCTGATGAGGAAAGTTCGAGCTATCCCAGTACGGCGAAACAGCTTGATCTGTGTCGAATGCTGGCGGACGAATGCCGGAAAATCGGCCTGGCCGATGTCGAGATGACCGAATTCGGCATCGTCACTGCGACCATTCCCTCCAATGTTGATCACGACGCGCCGGCCATCGTGTGGCTGGCTCACGTGGATACGTCGCCCGAGTTTTCCGGGACGAACGTCAAACCGGTTCTTCACGAAAACTACGACGGCTCGGATATCGTGCTGCCAGGCGACACGAGCCGAATCATTCGAGTCGACGAGAACACCGCGCTGAGGTCGCTCATCGGTGGGGCGGTCGTTACGACAGACGGAACGACGCTGCTCGGGGCGGACGACAAAGCCGGTGTGGCGGCGATCATGGCGGCGGCTGAGTTTCTGCTGGCTCACCCCGAAATCCCGCGCGGACCTGTCCGGCTGTGCTTTACCTGCGACGAGGAAATCGGGCTCGGCGTCGCCAAAGTCGACATCCCGAAACTCAACGCGGTGTGCGGCTACACGCTCGACGGAGAAGGGCGGGGACGGATCGACTGCGAGACCTTTTCCGCGGACGGAGCCGTCGTGACCGTCGACGGAATCAACACGCACCCGTCGGAAGGGAAGGGGGCGATGGTGAATTCGATTCGAATTCTCTCGCAGTTCCTCGCTGCGCTGCCGACCGACCGACTGGCCCCGGAAGTTACGGATGGCCGTGACGGCTTCATTCATCCGTATGGTGTTGAAGGTGGCGTCGCACGGGCTTCGGCGAAGCTCATTTTGCGAGACTTCGATACGACAAAGCTCGCGGATCAGGCTGCTCTGCTGGAGTCGATCGCCGAATCTCTCCGGGCCGAGCATCCTCGCGCCAGGATCACGGTCGAGATCCGCAAGCAGTACCGCAACCTCGGTGACGGCCTGCGAGACGAACCGCGAGCGATTCCGAAAGCGGAAGAGGCAATGCGTAAAGCGGGTCTCGAACCGGAACTGGCAATCATCCGTGGCGGCACGGATGGCTCACTGCTGACCGAGCAGGGGCTGCCGACACCGAACATCTCGACCGGCGAGCACAATCCGCACTCCCCGCTGGAATGGACCAGCCGCGAGGAACTTCAATCGGCCGTCGACGTCCTTGTCGCACTCGCCGAGTGCTGGAGTGTCGAAAAATAAAGCGTGCCGATCTCCGGGCGACCAGCCTGTTGAAAATGTCGACTCGCTATCTTTTTTTAGCGGAGCGGCGCGAGCCGCCCGGTCTGCGCGCGTTGTTGCTCTCGGACCGGGCGGCTTGCGCTCGGACCGGACGGCTTGCGCCGTGCCGCTACTTTCTAACGGCGTTAACGCAACGGCCTCTGCCCGGCCTGAAGTTGTCTTTGAAACACCAACCGCTGTTCCGGTGTCATCGAGTTCTGGAGTTGCTCGAGCTGCGTCGCCGTCATTCGCGACGCGTCGAATGTCTGGTACTGCTGAACGGGTGCCTGAATGATCTGCGACGGGCGAGGTGGCTGTGGCAGGACATTCGCGGGACCGGGCGAGACCTGCAGACTGGACTGCTCGAGAGCCTGCTGCTGCGCCTGCCGTGCGGCGAGGTTCAGTGAGCCCAGCGCCACCTGGTCGGCGTGCTGGGCGTTCAGGAACTGGTTGATCGCCCCGTGAGGCAGATTCGAACCGTTCGGCTGCGGCAGTGGCAACTGCTGTCCGGTCGCGATCATCGTCGCCGCTCGTTCGTTGCGGACCACTTCCAGCCAGTGCTGAGCCTGGCTCAACGTTGGTTTCTTCATGACGGCCCGCAGAAGACGCTGTTCGGCGAGGACGGTTTCGCCGTGCTCGTAGAGGATCAGTCCGATGTTGTAGTCGGATTCCGCTTCGCCGACGGCCTGGACAAACAGCGGTTCGGCTTCCGTGACTCGCCCCTGCTGAGCAAGCGCGACTGCCAGGCGGTACTGCAGACGGCGGTTGCCGGGATTCGCGTCGAGCCCCTGCTTCAGTGCCTGATCGGCGTCGCGAAACCGGTCCTGCGCGAGGTAAAACTGCCCGACTGCCTCAGAGACCAGTGGGTCGCTCGGGGCCAGTTGAGCGGCTTTCAGAAATCCTCGTTCGGCATCACGGGTTTTCCCCTCGCGAAGATCGAGCCCCGCGAGGCCGACGGTCGCCTCGACCGATTGCGGATCCTCTTTCAGCACGATCTGGTAGGAGTCCCGTGCGACCTTCAGATCGCCGGTTTTCTCACTGAGCTTCGCAAAAGCGAGGTGTGTCCGGCCGGGATCTTTGAATTTTCTGGCACGTCCCAGTCGGAAATCCGACAAGGAACCCGCTCCGCCCACACAGCCTGTGAGGACGGAAACACAAAGCGCAACGCAGCAACTGCGTGCGAAAAAGGTCGCTGGTCGGTTCGCTGGCATCCCGCACCTCCGTGTGCGCAGCCGCGTCCGCATGTGTTAATCCGAACTTCCGGACGTTCATTTGGGACGGCCGTCGTCGGGTCTTCAAACGGTTTCTACTCAAGCCGCGTCCGAAAGCTCTGAGAAAAACCGCTGAGTCGCCTCCGACATCAGGTCTTGAGTCAAAATCAGACGCTGGTTTCTGAATCGACAGATTGCCTGAATGATCTCCAGCAAATCCCTGGGATCGCTCGATCTTGGCTGCCTGCCCCGGTCGTAGTGGCTGTCGTAGAGCAGATCCACCGCCCTCGGCTCAAACGGAATCTGACGCTGCTCGCAGCACAAACTGAAGATTTCCGTGTAGAGCTCCCGTGATGGCGAGTCGATTTTCACTTTGTGCCGGATGCGGCGCAGAAACGCGTCGTCGCAGAGATCGCTCGGGTTGAGGTTCGTCGAGAAAATGACGAGCTGCTCAAACGGCACGGGGAATTTCTTGCCGGTGGCTAGCGTGACGTAGTCGATGCGATCTTCGAGTGGCAGAATCCAGCGGTTGA
Organism: Planctomycetota bacterium; assembly: GCA_027623235.1. Classification (GTDB taxonomy): domain Bacteria; phylum Planctomycetota; class Planctomycetia; order Planctomycetales; family Planctomycetaceae; genus JAQBVJ01. Next base: position 8,514 of record JAQBVJ010000010.1, on the reverse strand, counting down.
GCAGGTCGCGCGGCGAGACAAGCTGCCGGCCAAAGTCGTCGATCATGAAAACGCCGCCGTTGGCTTTGAGCTGCAGCGGCGCGACGTAGAAATTGCTGAGTTTGTTGAATCTCAGGTCGAGCATGTCGAGGGTCAGTTCGCCGCCAGTGACGACGATCGGCCGGCGAACCCGGCGCCAGCGAAGGTCGGGATGATCTTCGTGCAGAAGCCGGTTGATGCTCTGAGGAGAATGCGCATCGCTTTTCGAGTTGCCTTTGTCGGACCCGAGCAGCGTGGTGAGTTCCTCATCGTCGACGGTGTGATGCAGGCTCGGATCGAAAACAGTGATGATGTTGTTTTCCGTCTGGATGGCGTACGGCACGTAAATCTCGCCACCGTGCAGATTGAGGAATCGACCGATGCCTTTTGAAATTTGCGACTTCCCGTTTCCGGGCGGTCCGTACAGGAAGATCGACTTCCCACTGCAGACGGCCGGACCGAGTTCCGTCAGCAGGTCCGGTTCGATGATGAGTTCCTCGAATGCCTCCGTCAGAGTTTCGGGCGTGCAGTTGATTCCGGAAACCGCCTGACGCCGACACTGCTCGACGTACAGGCTGAGTGGAACAGGAGCCGGGCCGACGTAGCGACAGAAATCGAACGCCTCTTTGGCCCGCGTTCGACCGCCTTCTGTCAGATGAAACCGGTACGACACCCGGCCAATGACGTCTCCGGAAGTCACCTCAACGCTGTGGTCGTCTTTGAGAAACCGCAGGCACTCGTCGATCGCGTTGAACGGCAACCGCGCGTTGCGGGCGATGTCGACGCCCATCAGTGTGCCATGCAGATAAAGCTGTTTCAGAATGAGCTCGCAGACCTGGCTGGCTGTCAGACCACTCTCGGCAAGAGTCCGCGGGCTCTTCGGCGGAGGAGCCTGCACCTGTTTGAGCCGGTTGTGAGCCGGCGAGCCGATGCTCTTCGACCGGGGCGAGGGGGCGACTCCGAAAAGCTCGGCGTAGAGCTCGGCCTGACCGCTGTAGACACGAGGCTCGGAACGAACCTGAGTCGCCGTACTCGATTCGTCAGGCGAGGCGGCGATCATCTCGCCTCCGCCAGCGGTCCAGCTCTCAGCGGCTTCCGTTGGTGGGTCGACGACAGGCGGCAGAGGTGACTCCGACGGGCTCCGATGCACCGCACCTGGCATCGGGATTCCCGGAAGCGGACTGCCGGGCATCGGAATACCAGGCAGCGATCCCGGTCCGTCGTCGCCGGCGAATTCCTGAGAAGAGTGAGAGCTGCCAATCATTGCCGGTGAGTCCTCCGTGACGACCTGTCAGACAAATCGACGCCCGTAGGACGGACGCCCACGTCCGTCAGTTGGTTGACAGCCTCTCCGGCCCTTGCGGACGAAGGCGTCCGCCTTGCGGGCCGTCGACTTCGAATTGTTTGAGCCAGCCGGCTGATGCTTCCTTACGGTCCGCCTGCCGCACCGCTTCCTCCTCCGCCGAGTCCGCCGCTGGCGAGCGGAGGACTGATCCGCGGAGCCAGCATGGAGTCGAGGTCGGCTCGCTGAATGCGATCGACTTCCGCGGCCGGTCGGCCGAGCGGCGTCGTGACTCGCAGGATGACCGGCGGAGCCATCTCGCCGAGAACTTCCTGGGCTTCGTTCTGAACACTTGCCATGCGGTACTGACTGGCGGTGATCGAGTTCGCAGCCTGGACGTAGAGGAGTCGACGTGACGGTGGCGCGGAGCGGATGATCCAGTTGAGCTGAATTCGACCGGCTCGGTTCAGCGTCTGCGAGTCCCTGTCGAAGTGGTAGTCGTACAGCGTCGTGGCCTGCGTCCAGCCAGCCTCTTCCTGTGCCGAAACAAAGTCCCGGACCGACTGGCGGTCGTAGCAGGCGTACGGGTGCGGCCAGTAATGGGCCGCGTGGTAAGCATGAGTCGGCAGCTGGGAAACGCCTTCCGGGCGAGGGACGGGCGGCCAGACTTTGCCTTTGTAGTATTTCTGCCGGGCACCGACCGGGTCCAGAGCTCGCCGGGCGTACCAGTCCGACCGAACCTGATCGCGGTTCTGGTTCCATGCCGAGTAGCGGCTGGACTCCAGCCAAGGCCAGGGAATTAAAGGCTCCGCGGACGCCACACCGGGAATCGCAATCAGCCCCAGCAGGACGAGCGTCTTGAGATGAGCTGTCGTCCGATTTCCAGATTGATAAATCATCTTGCCTCCCAGCGTGACCGATTTCGGTGCGTCCGTTCCGGGAGCCCCGCCTCGCCATCCGCGCAGGCAGAGTGGTCTCCCTGGTGCGACTTATCGGCCGAGGGTCAAATCGGTCATGACGGGAAAGACGGATCTTCCGAATGAGACGCCGGGCACGTCCAGGCGGTACCGGTCAGGCAGAGTTTGCGGCCTGCTGGCTGTCGGTGTTCGGCCTCACTTCGAACCACATGGCCAGCATTTTTCACTCACAACCGACTGGAGAGAGCAAGCTGAGGCAGGGTTCGCTGGCGCTCGATCCCAGCCACCCATCTTCCTGAGTGAACTCGCAGTCCGTCCTGTTGCCAGCGGGAGCCTCGCCCCAGCGTGGCCTACGGCTCTGTCAGAATCAAAAGCGGGGTAAGCATCCTGCTTGCCGACGATCTGTGAGCGGACATCGCAAGCTGGAAGCTTACGCCACTGAAACTGCGCCCCGTCGATTCCGTTTTGACGAAGCGCGACATTCATGTTTACATCGGTGGCCTCGCCCTCTCGGAGAATCGGGAAGTTGTTTCGGGACAAATTCTTAACGCCGCATGAATGGTGGCAGTCGAGAATCGTGAAGTTGCCGTGACGCTCGCCCGGCAATGACGGCTCGTTGTCCGAGCTCGCGTCACCGGGCCTTGAGTCGGCAGCAAAGACAGCCGACCGGACGCCTGATCCTGATCGTTGATTGCGGCAGGAGGCGTTGGTTGAGGGAACCCGGTCCGGCCAATAAACTCCCGCGTTGCTGCAGCACCGCTGGGTGGCTGTAAATGCTCTTTTATTGACCGGCACCGTGCTCGCCTCATGCCGGAACCCGGCCATGGATTGCCGGAAAAGGATTCTCAGATGTCAGATTTCGTTTTCACCAGTGAGTCGGTCAGCATGGGCCACCCGGACAAAGTGTCCGATCAGGTTTCGGACGGAGTGCTGGACGCGCTGCTCGCCCAGGACCCGATGTCGCGGGTCGCCTGCGAAACGCTCTGCACCACCGATCTGCTGGTCCTTGCCGGAGAAATCACAAGCAACGCTCAGGTCGATTACGCTCAGGTCGCACGCGACGTCGTCCGCTCAATTGGCTACACGTCCGACGACATCGGGTTCAACGCGGACACCTGCACGGTCGACGTCAAACTGCACAGCCAGAGCGGCGACATCGCCATGGGCGTTGACCGCGAAGGGGCCGGCGACCAGGGCCTGATGTTCGGGTACGCCTGCAACCAGACTCCCGAATTCATGCCGGTGCCGATCGCACTTTCTCACCGAATCATCAATAAGATCACCGAGTTGCGTCAGACTGGCGTTGTCGACTGGCTCCGACCGGACAACAAAAGTCAGGTCAGCGTCGCCTACAGAAACGGCATCCCGGTCGCGGCGACAGCAATCGTCGTTTCGACTCAGCACGCCGAGTCGGTCAGCCAGGAAGAGATCAACGCGTTCGTCAGGTCGCACGTCATCGAACCATCCGTTCCGGCAAGCTTCCTCACAGCGGACACGAAGTACCACATCAACCCGACGGGGCGTTTCGTCATCGGTGGCCCGCACGGAGACTGTGGCCTCACCGGCCGGAAGATCATCGTCGACACGTACGGCGGCTGGGGTCGTCACGGTGGCGGTGCCTTCAGTGGAAAAGACTCAACGAAAGTCGATCGCTCGGCCGCCTACATGGCCAGGTACGTCGCGAAAAACGTCGTCGCGGCAGGACTGGCGAGCGAGTGTGAAGTCCAGCTGGCCTACGCGATCGGCGTTGCCGAGCCGGTCAGCATTCGCGTCACGACCAACGGCACGAACACGATCGACGAATCGAAGATCGAAGCCGGTATCCGCGAGATTTTCCCGTTGACGCCAAAAGGCATTATCGAGACGCTCCAGCTTCGTCGCCCGATTTTCCGCAAGACCGCTCACGGCGGACACTTTGGTCGGACCGACCCGGATTTCACCTGGGAAGCCACCAACCGCGCCGCCGACCTTCGCAAAGCCAGCGGAGCCGACGGCGAGCCACCCGAAGTGCAATTCATCGTCAACTGAACCGCCCGGTATGAGAATCCGGGACTCGACGCTCAAAGGACTGAGCCCGATGCCAGGAACGCCTCGCGACGCTGCCCTTGAAGATTTGTCAAAAACTCAACGCCGGTCGATCGCCTGCGGGCTGCTGACCGGCGTCGTTTTTGTTTCGGCCGTCGTGCTCGCCCGGCGTGTTTCCGGCGATGCATCTCCGATCGCCGCCTGGGCTGCCTGCCTCGCCGGATCGCTTGCCGTCGGAATTGCCGTGCTTTGTGCGACGATTCCCGGTGTCCTGCGGGAAAAACTCGAAGTCGCCGACCGACTGCTGGCCACGGGGCTGGCCGCGATCCCCGGACTGCTCCTGGGCCTGTCATTGCTGCCGCCAGGAAGTGTTCCGGGAGTCAGTTCGCTGCTGGGTATTTACATGATCGCCGTCGTGGCCGGAACACTTGGCGGTGACGTTGTCCCAAAGCGGGTTCTGTCTGCAAAATTGCCACAGCCCCAGCCCCAGACTACTTCTCCCCAGACAACTTCACTGGCGAGCTGCTCACAGTATTCAGAATCAGTCGTCTCGCCGGACTCCTGTCGTTCCGTTACGAAAGATCGTGAATCTAAGATCCCGACGGAGGCTCAGCCAGACGCCGGGCCATCGACCGGACAGGAGGCGACCACGGCGCAGTTGGAGCTGAGTCTTTCGAGTGAAGCCGTTGCTCATCCCTCAGAAAATCCACAGACGACTCAGTGGATGTCTCGTGGACAGACTGCCGACGGGGAAACCGTTGAGGGAGGCTGTCAGGTCCGTTTTGAGTCCGGTCAAAAACTTGCGGCGGTCCACATCCCGTTTGTGCCGGCCCTGGACTCGCTGCCGGAATTCGAATGCGAGCCGCTCGACGAAGCGGACGTGAAGATCAAGATCAGCACGCGTCACCGCTACGGTGTCCGGATCGAGGTCACGCGGCTCGGCGATCTAGCGGTGGCTGAGTCCATCTCACTCGGATGGTTCGCCTTCGCAGCGGCAGACCTCGCGGCAGAACAGATTGCGGCTTAGATCCGGAAGCGTCTGATTAAGGTCTTCGGGATGGCCGCGCAGGACGTTCGCCCTCGCTGGCGCTTCAGGTTACTTTGTTCGGGCGTGATCTTCGTTTTTCCCTCGCCCCTGAGCCCTCGCCCCTCCGCCTTATGGACGATTCCCTGCAATATCTTGACCCGGCGGTTCTCACGAAAATTTCGGGCCTGGACCTGAAGGCCCGCCTGATCGTCGAGGGATTTGTGTCGGGTCTGCACCGCAGTCCGTACCAGGGCTTTTCCGTCGAGTTCGCCGAGCATCGCGAGTACGTTCCCGGCGACGACCTGCGGCATGTCGACTGGAAGGTCTACGGAAAGAGCGACCGCTACTACCTCAAACAGTTTGAAGAGGAAACGAACTTCGCGTGCTGGCTGCTGATCGATGCCAGCGAGTCGATGTCGTACAAGTCAGACTCGGCCGCGATGTCCAAGCTTGAGTATGCAAAACATGTCGCGGCCGCGCTGTCGTGGCTGGTGATTCAGCAGCAGGACTCCGCTGGCCTCGTCACGTTTGGAGAAAGCGTCAGCACATTCCTCCGTCCGTCCAGTCAGCCGTCGCATCTCAAACAGGTTCTGCACGAACTTGAGCAGACTCAACCGGCGGGAGAAACGGCACTCGGCCCGGTCCTGCACGAACTCGCCGAACGCATTCGCCGCCGCGGCCTGGTCGTCGTGTTCAGCGATCTTTTTGACGATCCGGAGTCGATGCTTGCCGGCCTGAAACATTTTCGCCATCGGCGGCACGACGTCACGATTCTGCAGGTCATCGACCCCGCCGAGCAGGACTTCGCGTTCGACGAACCGACGCTGTTCAAGGGACTGGAGCTTCCCCAGGAGCTGATGACCGAACCGCGAGCGCTCCGACGAGCCTACCGCCGCGAGTTCGAGGAGTTCCTGCTGGCGACAAAACGGACCGCGCGAAACCTCAACATGGACTACGCCCTGCTGAGAACCGACACGCCTCTGGACGCCGCCCTGCGAGTTTTCCTGCAGAGCCGCCATCGAGCGACGGGATCTCGAACGTGACAAAACTTCTCGAACCAGACACCACAGACTACCTGAGTCTTTGCACCTGAATCATTCCGCCTGCTGCGGAATCAATTGTCACTCCGCAGATCGCGAGCCCGATCCAGGCGGCCCAACTGGCCCCGATCTTTGCAGCCCGATCCAGGAATTCGCAATTGGATGACCACAGACGGATTCGCGAAATCATTTGGTCGTAGTAATGTCAAAGTTCGCGCTGTCGGTGCCACCTTCGCCAACAACCATGATGAGGATGGTTTTAACGGGATCGCTGTAGTCGGCCGGGATCTGCTCCCCGAGGTCGATCGGCTTAGACCCCGTTGGTGCGTCGATGGCCATCGCCTCCAACTGCCCTTGATCCATGCCTTCTTCTGGATTGTTGTTAAAGCCTTCCGGAGCGACAAACTTTTTAATCCAGATTTTGTTCTCTCCGATCGCTGCTCCTGTTGCGAGCGAATACGACCCATCTGCCGTCGTCTTCCCTGTTCCAACAAAGTCCGGGCGGCCAAAGCTGACGATTGCTCCCTGCAGAGGTTTCCCGTTAAGCGTCACTTTTCCAGAAACTGGGGCGGTTGGGACTGAGGTCGATTCGCTGCCACAGCCCGATAGCATCACCAGAACCACCGTCACAAACCCGGACTTGAACATTCTCTGTTCCTAACAAAGGGGGAATCGGCAAACCAATTCGATTTAAAAAATGCGGGCTGGTTTATCCAGCCCGCGTCTGTGATCCAGGATCCTGATTCACTAATCACCCAGTTGCACGGTGCCACTGTCATGGATGAACGCCATCCTCGTGAAGTTCAGTCTGTCCATGTTCTCGGTGACAAACCGAACGGCACCATCGCACATCAGGAAGTGGCCCCCACCAGCGTGGCCACTTCGCCATTCCCAGGCGTAAGACCTTTTAAGCGCATCGTTGTTGAATGTGGCATTAAGTCCGTAATTTGCCAGGTACGGCCTGACATTCGCTTGCTGGAGGACGGTCGAACTGTTCGAGAGGGTGCGTCCATGGCAGCATGTGTGGGCTCCAACGAGCGCATACGGACCGTAGACGGTCGATGTCTTGTGAAGACCTCCGCCCCAGGATTCTCCCACCGCGAATGAGTTGCTTGTTCCGTCTGAAATCTGAGCCAGTGTTGCGCCGCCGTTATTTCCGAAAGCTCCCTGACGGATATCGCTGTTGTAGGCGGTGTAGTTGGCGTTGTAGTCCGTAAAGACTCCCGTCGAAAACAGATAGCTGATTCGAGTCGCATTGTTGGCAGAATAGTAGTCGGTGGTCCTCCCGGGGAGCCGCCGCAATTTCTGGCCACCATCCGGGTGTGAAGGACAGACCAGCCCCTTGGGAACGTCCTGCCACAGCGGAGCATTTGTTGTATCGTTCCCAGGAATTCCACCAGCGCGGGGGTTTGAGGTACTGGACCCCTGGTTGAAATCCCACTTGTCGAAGCGAGCTGTTTCATCCATGAACGGCAGCAACATCGTCCATCCCGTTGTATTTCGGGTGGCTCCGTTGACTGTACTTCCGTTGGAATATCGCCCGGAGTTGATCAATGCCGCCGGGAACTGCTTGTGCGTCTCCACGTAAGTGTGAAGCGCGAGCCCCACCTGTTTGAGGTTGTTTTTGCACTCCGCGCGGCGTGCAGCTTCGCGCGCCTGCTGGACAGCAGGCAGCAGCAGTGCAACCAGAATTGCGATGATTGCAATGACGACGAGCAATTCGATCAGAGTAAAACCGTCACGACGATTCGGTGCGACACTTCCCATGAAATCTCTCCATCCGAAGGAATAGAAGTCGAGGACCAATGAGGCCTCGGAATACTCAGGGACTGGTTCTCGTGACCGTGGACCGCTGCCAGCGGGGCGCGAATGGAGAGAACCACTGCGGAGGTCGCTGGGAAAAATGCGCGCGATTCAAGGCCCTTTCGAAGTCAACCACACCAAGTCAAGCAAAACAAAGCGGGTGCTCAGCTGACTCTGTTCAGTTTCCAACGGTTTTGCGAACAATTCCACCCGTAGCCAACAGAATTCCGAAAAACTGTGGAATTCGAGCAACTGGACACGAACCTGGCCAGAGCTTGCGAAACCGCAGGTGGGCAGTCCTCAAAACGTGCAGGAGAAAATTGCGACTCGTCGGACAGGGCGAATGACCCTGCATCACTGACCGGGCCGGAATGTCGGAAGTGTACGGTGACGGCCACTCCG
>JAQBVJ010000110.1 GCA_027623235.1 Planctomycetota bacterium | reverse complement strand
CACTTTTGAAGCGTGCCCTGGCGACAGTGAACGCAGCGGGTGATGTGAATCCGGATTTGCGGATCAATCTGGCGAAGCGTCTGAACGGGGTGCTGGCGGATGTGAAAGGTCAGAAGGAAGTTCTGCAGATGAAAGAGCTGCGGGCTCAGGAACGTTCGGCGGCGATCGAAGCTCAGTCTCGGCTGGTTGAGCAGATTGCTCTGGACGACGACCGGATGGAGCGACTGATTGATCGTGTGCGGGCTCTGCTTGTTGACGCGGCGAAGGGGAACCCGCCGGCGTATCTGGAAGCGGAAGCGGTCGCAGATCAGGCTGTCAAAATGCGGCCGGGTAATGGAGTTGCGACGGCCGCTCGTTTTGGTGCGGAAGCGGCGGGGCAGCTTTACGTTGCGTATTACCTGCGCGACCTGCGTCAGGACCGGTTTCTGGACACTCTGGAACAGGTTGAGCGTTCGCACGTCCCGTTCCCGGATGAGCCTCCAGTTCGCTGGCCGGCTCCGGAAGTCTGGAAGGCCCTCACCGAACGTCGCAAAGAGTGGGCTTCGGTGGATCTTCACAAGTCGAGCACGGCTGAAAAGAAGATCACGTCGGCTCTGGACGATCAGACGACGTTCAACTTTATTGATACGCCGCTGGTGGACGCGATTCAGTTTATCGCTCAGCAGCACGAGTTCCCGATCATCCTGGAGCAGATTGCTCTGGACGATGCGGGCATTCCGAGCGACGAAGCGATGAACCTTGTTCTTTCGGGGATCACTCTGCGCAGCGGATTGAAGATTCTGCTGAAGGATCTGAACCTGACTTACGTGATTGAAGATGAGGTGATGAAGATCACGACAGTCGACCTGGCGAATGAGCGACTTTCGACGCGGGTTTATCCCGTCGGTGACCTCGTCGTCCAGCTCAACGCACAGGCACTTGGTGGGCAGGGGAGTGGTGGGCTGGGTGGTCAGCAGCTTGGTGGCGGCGGTGGTGGCGGTCAGCAGGGCGGCGGCGGCTTCGGCGGCGGCCAGCAGGGCGGTGGCGGTGGAGTCTTCAGTGTGGCTCCTCCGAACTTGCCAGCCGGACTTCAGAAGGCGAAGCAGCCGGCGGCGGCACAGAAGAAGATCGCCGATCCGGAACTCAACGGACTGCTCGACGGGATTCTGAAGGAAGCTTCAACCCAGAAGCCGGCTTTCAAAGGCCTGGCTCAGGTCAAACCTTTTCGATTCGACACGGACACAGTTCGGAACGTCAAAAAAAAACCGTAGAGACTCCGGAAGATACGCAGTCTAAGGAAACTGAGGGAATCAAACGCGGGTCGCGCGGTGCGCGGCCCGCGTTTAACGTGCGCCCAGCGGGATTCCAGGTCGAGGAGAAGGAGTCGGACAAAGAAAAGAAGACGCCCCGCGCGAAGGGCGACGAGGCTCTTCCTGATCTGCTGCGGAGTACGGAGAACCCGGACGACTTCTGGTTCGACTATTTCGAAAAGCGAAAGCCATCACTCGAGGACGTTCAAAAGCTCGTCACAACTCTGCATTCGAAGAAGAAGCACGACCACGTCATCGCGATCATCAATGCGGCTCTCGCGACCGGACAGTCTCAGCCCTGGATGTACGATGTCCTGGCGTTGTCGATGGAACTTGACAAACGACCGCAGGAGGAAATCGAACGGGTGCTTTTGTCCCGAGTTGACTTCACGACGACCGATGTGCCGAGCCTGATGTACTCGGCGGCTTTCATCAAACGGATGGGCGGCGGGAAGCAGGCGCTTCATCTTTACCGCCAGGCTTCGCGGCTCGATTCAACAAGGCCGGAACCCTACGTTCTCGGTATGAGCCTCGCGCGGGAACTGAAAGATTACGCAGCGGTCAAGTGGGCCTGCGCGGGAGTTCTCACCCACGCGTGGACGAAAGATCGTGCGAAGCGGCATCAGGATGCTCAGGACGCTGCGGCTGAATCGGAAGCAGAACTCCGCAAAGCCGGCCGCGATGAGGAAGCCGATCAGCTTAAAGCGGAGGTCGCTGAAGCCAGCCGGCGCGATCTCGTTCTGATTCTGCAGTGGGCCGGCGACGCGGACCTCGACCTGTCTGTTGAGGAACCGCTCGGAACAGTGTGCTCGGTCGACAATCCACTTTCGGCGGGCGGCGGGGTTCTGGTCCACGATGGCTACGGGCCAAAGGCAGAGAATTGCTACGACGAATACGCCTGCGTCATGGGAGCCAGCGGCGACTACCGCGCTGTGATCCGATTCGTCGAGGGCAACGTCGTCGGCAGGCGCTGCCAGCTCACCATTATTCGTTACCGCGGGTCGAAGGATGAGGTCATTCGAAAAATCTCCGTGCCGATCGATAAACCGGTGAAGACCGTGCGACTCACTCTTCACAACGGGCGTCGCAAGGAAGTCGGCCCGGTCCAGACCTCCGAAAACCCCGTGGGGTCGGGAAGGCGGTCGCGACGGCAGGTGATGTCTCAACTTTTCGAACGGATACAGCGGGGCGCGGCCGGGAACACCGATCGAATTCGAGCCGGCGCTTTTGCGGCGGGAGTCGGCTTTGCCCCGATTGTCGGTTTCATTCCGGAAGGAGTCACGCTGACCGCAACGGCCGTCGTTTCTGCAGACCGGCGGTACGTTCGGCTGGCTCTCGCGCCGATGTTCAACTCGATCGTCGATGTGGCGACGTTTAACTTCATCACCGGGCAGAGCACGGGTGGCGGGGCCCAGGGCGGCGGGCAGGGAGCTGGTGGCCAGGGTGCAGGGCAGTAACCCGGATTGTTCGTAGGGTGGGTGGAGTCCGCCGAAAGTCTGTCAAGGTGGGTTTCGCAAGCCAGTCTCTCGAAAAACAGAGCGTCATTTTCGAAGCAGCTCGCCAGCGGACGTAACCCACCATTGGATCGAGGCTCGCTGCACCCACCCTACGAGGGGCGTGCATAATCCCCGGTAGCGCCTGTTTGAGGGAGTGGCTTCGCCGGGCAGAGGCGGAACTGCGAGTGGGTCGCGGCGTCGATTCGGACTTCATTATCATCCGAGGTTCGTTCTGCCTTCCCGGTCGCAATGCTTGCGGCCTTTCCAATCCAACCTCGTATGCTGGAGTTCTCCCATGAAGATTGTCCGTCTGCTTCTGTGTGTTGCCGCTGTGGGACTGCTCATGCAGAGCCCGTCTGCTTCTCAGGCCGAAACGAAAAAGGCCCGCGTGTTGATGATCACGCAGAGTGCCGGCTACCGGCACGGTTCTGTCAATCGCGGGAAAGAGGAACTCGCCCCTGCCGAGATTGCGATGACGCAGCTCGGGCAGCAGACCGGGCTGTTCGAAGTTCATTGCAGTCAGGACTGCAAAGCGGACTTCACAAAAGACAATCTGAAGAACTACGACCTGGTCATGTTCTACACAACCGGCAAGCTGCCGATCGCTGACGACGACATGAGCTATTTCCTCAACGACTGGTTGAAGCAGAAGGGACACGGCTTCATCGGATTTCACTCGGCGACCGATACCTTCAAAGAGTTTGAACCTTACTGGGACGTGATCGGCGGAACATTCAACGGTCATCCGTGGGGCTCGGGAACGACAGTGACGGTCTCGGTCCACGAGCCGGATCATCCGACGATGAAGGCGTTTGGTGGAGCGGAATTCACAATCAAGGACGAGATTTACCAGTACAAGAACTGGCAGCCGGAAAAGGTTCGTGTCCTCATGAGCCTTAACATGGCGAAGTGCAATCCGGCGAAGCCCTACATGGTGCCTGTCGCCTGGGTGAAAACGATTGGCGAGGGCCGGATGTTCTACACCAATCTCGGCCACAACGAGGGAACGTGGGTCGACAAACGATTCCTCGGCTCCGTCGAAGCTGGCGTGAAGTGGACCCTCGGCCATGTGGATGGTGAGTCGAAACCGAACCCAGAACTCTCTGCCGAGCTCGAGAAAAAAGCAAAAGCCGATACCGACAAGTAGGTCAGACTCCGCCTGTCGAAGTCCAACCCGGTTGACTCGATTAGCCCGTCAGTTGGAATTCCCATTGGTTGCGTCCGGTGACCGCAGGACCGGGCGTGACCAGCGGCGGATGCCCTGCTCGTTGATCGACTTGAGCACGAAGTACCACAGGACGGCAACGACCGCACCGGCGACCGCCAGGGCAAACCACGCGTAGCGGATGATCGTTGACTTCATTTCATAAACCGGCCGGAGCACAGTCGACTTCCGCTCCTGGACGATCGCCCACCAGGGGGTTCCTCCGACGGAACTGGCTGCCGCGAGCCACTCGCCTTCGAACTGGGAATCGATCGAGCTGATCGGGTCAACATAGTCGACGAATCGAACGTCAGGCCGGTACTTCCGGTCGCCGAACCGCGACTTCATTTCATCGGTCAACCGGAGGCTGGTCAGTTGTTTTTCAGCGAGGTGAGGCAGGAAGTCCGCCTGCAGTTGGGAATTCTCAATCAATTGCCAGGCGCGGTCATCGATGAGTGACATGGTTCGCTCAACGCCGTCCTGCCCGTGAATGCTCGGCTTGTACTCAGCCAGCAGTTGCCCGAGATGCGTGGTTCTTGCGAGGACGCCGATGATGGTTCCGGCCTTGTCCCGAACGGGCACAGACAACGCGACCATCATCTGGTTGGTCGCGCGACTTTGGAACGCTTCCGATACGTGAGGGGCCTGGATCGGCTTGACGCGGGCTGGATCAAAGTCAGAACCGAGCCCATGAAAGTAGTCTCGATGAGTCCAGCTTCGGTCGAGCGTGCTTTGCTGATGGGGGGATCGCCAGCGCTGAAAGCCTTTCGCGTCGCACAGGAACCAGCTCGCATCCAGAATGTTTTCAGGGTCGATTCGATTGCGATCTGCATTGAGCAGCGCCTGCAGCGTGGTTCGCTCCTTCCAGCGACTTGTTTCTCCCGCTTGAATCGCGGCGACAAGGCGGCCGTCGGACGCGATCTCCTGAAGTTCATCCATGCGGCTTTCGACCTCACGTCGCAGACTGGACGCGAGGATGCTTGACGCCACTTCGTCACTTTCGAGCGCTCTTGCCGTCAGATTTTTTTCCGCCGTCTGCACGGCACTGTTCATCGCGTTGGCCGCGAAGAAAAACATGGCCAGCAGTAATAACCCGGGAAGGATTCCGCCGAGGGCGACAAGCGGCTTGACTCGCAGTTGCCGATCGCGAATGTAAAGCACGTCGAGAACGGCCTGAGCATTCGCGTATCGACGTTCGGGATCGACCTGCAGGCATCGGTCGACGATTTCAATCAGACGCCGGTCAATGCCCCGAATCCTGATGTGAGCCGTCGGTCGCGGCTCGGTCGTCACGATCGCGCGGTAAGTTTCCAGTCGGTCTTCGAGAGACACCGCTTTCTGCAGTTTCTCTTCGTTCGCGGCGTAGCGGTGCGGCGGAGCTCCGGTCAGCAGGTGATAAAACAGAGCTCCCAGGGCGTAAACGTCCCAGCGGGCGTCGGGCACAGCCTTCAGGTCGGCCTGCTCGGGAGCCATATAGAACAGCGTTCCCAGAGCCGGGTTCTGTTCGTGAGACAGCCGCGACTGGCCGAAGTCGCACAGCCGCGGTTCGAAACTGTCATCGAGCAGAATGTTGGCTGGCTTGAGGTCGCAGTGCAGCACACCTCGACCGTGAGCGTGAACCAGCGCCTGGCAGACCGAGCGAATGATGCGAACCGCTTCGGCCGGCTCAAGTGGTCCTTCCGAGAGATGGTTTTCCAGCGAACCGCGTTCCAGATACTCCATGACGTAGTACGGCGGGTCGCTCTGCCAGCCGACGTCGAGCAGTCGGACGATGTTTCGCGACGTGTAAAGCAGGGCGAGCTTCTCAACTTCGCGACTGAGCAGCGACCAGTCGAGCCCTCGTCGATGCGCGTAAAACTTGATCGCCACCTGCTTGCCGGTGCGCTGTTCGCGGGCGAGCCACACCGCACCGTAGGCGCCTTCGCCCAGCCGATGCATCAGCCGATACCCGGCCGCGACGGGCACGCGGGACGACCCGGTCTGACTGAGCGCGCGGGAGCCCGCCTGCTCGTCCGCCGTTTGAACGGGCGTCTTCGTCAGATCGTTACCGGTCGTGCCTGGAACAGGTTCGTTCATAGGTCTCAGCACGTGGAATTACGGAACGGAAACGGCTGGTGTGACACTGTCGATCCGGAGCGACAGTGTCAACTCCTCGGTCCGGGATCGTGATTCCGACGAGCGTCCACGTCTGACAGTTTCCTTGAGATTGAAGGCGTTCTTTAAAAACCACCCTTGATGACGTTTCCGTCACGGCGGTCGGCAAGATTCATGAGCACGTCGAAGGACATGTTCTCCTGGAGAAATCGAACTCCGCCATCAGCGAAGGCGACGTTCGCTCCCCCGGGATGAGCGGACATGATTGGCGTGTGGCCTCCGCCGGAAGTGACTGTGGCGGCCGTCGTAGCGCCGTTCATGTTGACGCCGAATCGGACCGTCGTGATGTTGTAAACGTAGTGGCACGATGGCACGGGGCCGCCCGTCTGCAGGGGCCTTGGGAGTGTCGTTCCGCCCCAGATGCTGCCGAAGTAGGAGCTCTGTAGAGTCGGAAAATCTCTCAGCACAATCTGCGGTTGACCATTCACCACCTGCGTGACCGGCACGGTGACCGATGACTGTTCGGCGACCATCATCGTGTTTGACGAGCCGTCCTGAATTTCCCGCATCGCGACCGAATCGTTCTCAACCAGGATGCCGCTGTGAGCCAGGATGGCCCCTGCGTTCGGCCCGGTACACCCGCCGACAAGTTCGGCGTCCGATGTCGCGCTTCCGTTTCGAAACGCGGCTCCGGAAATGCCGATGTAATTTCCGGTCATCATCGAGACGGGTTGCCCGACGGCGGCCTCAGTCAGCGAGGACGAAGGACAGACATAAATCGGCAGATACATGCCGTCCAGAAGTGGTCCGTTTGTGTTGGCCGAGTGGCTGACTCCCGCGACTCCGGCAGCGCCGTCGCGATCAAGTTTGTTGTACAAGTTTTTCTGATCGAGCCACGGCAGGATCGCAACGAAGAAGGACGCGCCTCGAACTTCGGGGTCGATCAGATTTCCATCGGGAGTCGGACCCCACATCGCCCCGATCGGAAACGAGCTGAACGTCTCGTGGTATTCGTGCAGGGCCAGACCGATCTGTTTCAGATTGTTCTTGCACTGCGTTCGCCGAGCCGATTCGCGAGCGTTCTGCACAGCCGGAAGAAGGAGCGAAACGAGAATCGAAATAATGGCGATCACAACGAGCAGCTCAACCAGCGTGAACCCTCGTCGTTGCTGCCCTCGTCTTCGCTGAAAGTGTGCAGTTTTCATTCGATGGCCCGTGCTGATTCTGATGAACTGGAAATCTGCCGCGTGAAATTGCCAGTCTGCCTGCCCATTCCAAACTGATATGCAAAAAACGCAGAGCTGTTACTGGATTCAACTGGATCAAGGACCAGGAGTTCTCAAATTTACGGGTCCAGCCTCCAGTGTCATCCGCGCCGGATCGCGTCCATCGGCATCATTCTCGTTGCCCAGAGAGCGGGGTAAAGGCCGCCGCCGACGCCGAGCAGTGTCGCAAAAACCAGACTGAACACCAGCAGTCCGGGACTCGCCAGAAGGTGGATGTGTTCTGACCACTTCCAGTTGACGACCTGTGTGAGGACCCAGCCGAGCACACAGCCGCAAAAGCCGCCCGCGAAGCCAAGAGTTGCACTTTCGGCCGTGATCAGTTTCATCACGTCTCCCTGTGACCAGCCGTTTGCCTTCAGAATTCCGAACTCAATAATCCGCTCAGAAACGCTCATCAGCATCGTGTTGAGAATGCTCAGTACGGCGATCGTCAGGCCGATTCCCGTCATCAATGTCAGGAAGATGTCGAGATCCTCGCTGAACTGGGAAAACTTCTCGGCCAGATCATCCGCGCTCTGAATGTCGAGCGGAACTTCGTCCGAAGGAGTTTTCTCGACAGTTGATTCTGCCACGGGTGATTCTGCCACGGGTGATTCTGCCACGGGTGATTCTGCCACGGGAGTTGCATCATCCAGTTTCTTGATGGCGCGATCGGCGTTCCGAATGAGGTCGATGACCGGATTGCCGCTCGGCATGAATGGTCCAGTGGGGACGTTGGATGCCTTCCCGCCTGGCTGGCTCGCTCCCGCTCCGAGCAGCATGACCGGCGACCACGAGTGAAGTTCGCGGCCGCGAAAATGGTCGTTCAGCCGTTCGATCATTTCCTCTTTGGGAATCTCGCCAGTCAGTTCCACGTAAAAGGAGCTGATTGTATTTTCGTCGAACAGAGACATTTCGCGCACGATTCTGTCATCGGCGATGATCGTTGAGTCCAGCAGCAGCGAGCCGCAGAAATAGAGGCCGACGATGTCCAGCTTCCGACTGTTCACGACGAAGGAGTCACCGATGCCGATTCCAAATTCTTCCGCAATCTGACGGCTGACGACGGCGTTCCCTGTCCCTCGATCTTCAGGCGTCAGGTAGCGGCCCTCAATGATGGCGGATCGGTAAAGATGCTCTTTCACGCGGGCCTGCGCGTCGACATCGCATCCGAAGATGACGCGCGGCGGGCTGATGATGGTCTTGCCGTCGATGATATTGGCTCGGATCCAGATCTCCGGACTGACCGCGTTGACGCCGGGAAGCTGTTCGACCTCTTTGGCCCACGCCCGCGGCACGCGTGAGAAAATCGGAATCGGAGATCCACGCTGCATCACGATAATGCCGGGCACCTTGCCGAACGTGTCCTGGATCGTCGCGTCGATTCCCTCAGCCACAGAAAACAGGCCGACCATTCCCACAATGGCCACGGTGAGGCCCATCAGAGAAAGCGTCGACCGCGCGGGCCGGCTGAGCAGGTTACGGATCGCGAGTCGCAGCATAGATCACAGTGGTTCTGGCGCTGTCTGCTCGGGGCAAGGTGTAAAGCCGCAGTGGTTCACATAGAAAAAACAGAGAACTCTTCGCGGCCCGTTGCGTCTTCGCGACTTTGCGCTGCCTGACGGACTGATGGAAAGAGCAGGAAGTGTAGAGGCCGCTGCACCCTCTGTCGCCCGCTGGACGATGGTGGATTTGATCGTCAGAGTGTCCTTTGTCGTGGCCCCACCAAGCTCGGGAGAACTGACTCATGACGACGTCCGCACGCCATCTCGCCTGGCTCGCCGCCTGGTTGCTGTTTCCCGTTTCGCTGTCTGCCCAGGCAAAAGTCTGGACGCTGCCAGCTGACGGCGGATTCGAACCGGCCAGGCTGAAAGTGCCAGAGGGCTTTTCGATTGAGGTCGCCGCGCCGCCTCCGCTGGTGGCTCATCCGACGATGGCGTGTTTCGACGACCGCGGCCGGCTCTTCGTTGCGGAGAACGCCGGAGTGAATCTGAGCGCGGCGGAACTTGAGGAGCAATTGCCGAACTCCGTTCGGATGCTCGAAGACACCAACGGCGATGGCCGTTTCGACAAGGCGACTCTGTTTGCCGACCGGATGACCTTTCCGATGGGCGGAGCCTGGCACGACGGCGCTCTGTTCGTCGCCTCGCCACCGAATATCTGGCGGCTGGAAGACACGACCGGCGACGGCGTCGCGGACAAGCGGGAAATCCTCGTCGACAAATTCGGCTACACCGGTAACGCGGCGAGCGTTCACGGATGCTTCGCCGGACCGGACGGACGCATTTACTGGTGCGACGGCCGGCACGGGCACGAGTTCCGGGACAAAGCCGGCACTGTCACCAGCAAACGGGACGGCTCGTACATCTTCTCGTGTGAGCCTGACGGCAGCGACGTCCGCATTCACTGCGGCGGCGGGATGGACAACCCTGTTGAGGTCGATTTCACCGACGAAGGGGAAATCCTCGGCACCGTCAACATTTTCTACAATCGACCGCGAGTCGATTGCCTGGTTCACTGGCTGCACGGCGGAGCGTACCCGCACTACGAAAAAGTTCTCGGCGAATTCAAGCGCACCGGCGACCTGCTCGGGCCGGTTCACAATTTCGGCCACGTCGCGATCTCCGGCACGATGCGCTACCGCAGCGACTCGTTCGGCAAGGAGTTTCAAAACAACTTCTTCGGAACGTTCTTTAACGGAGGCAAAGTCGTTCGCGTCGAGCTCGAACGGAAAGGCGCGAGCTTCTCCGCCACGCAGCGCGAGTTCCTCGCCGCCGAGGGCAACGACTTTCACCCGACCGACGTACTGGAAGACGCCGACGGCAGCCTCCTCGTCGTCGACACCGGCGGCTGGTTCTACCGAGGCTGCCCGACCTCGCAGATCGCCCGCCCGAAGATCCCCGGCGCGATCTACCGAATCCGCCGCGACGGAGCGAAACCGATTGCCGATCCGCGAGGGTTGAAGATCGATTGGCCGAAGATCACTTCCAGCGATCTGACTTTGCTGCTGGGTGATCCTCGCCCGGAGGTCGCAAAGAAAGCCATTGAGGAATACGTGCGACGAGGCGACCCAAGGATCAGTGGCGAAGACCATCACCGAACCAGCACCGTACAGGAGCGGCGAAATCGAATCTGGGCCGTCAGCAGAATCCTTGTCGCGGCCGCCCGAACAAAATTTACGAAAAGTGGACGCCCGCTTCCTCTGCACATCGATCTGCGCCAGTACGAAGCTGCTTTTCACGCTCTCCTGGCCGGTTTGCGGGACAAGTCCGCGAGCGTCCGTCAGACCGCCTGCCGCTGCGTTACTACGTCGCCTGATCCGACGTTCGTCGACGAATTGATTCGAGTCCTCGAAACTGACGAACCGCAGGTCCGCCGTGAGGCCGCAAAATCACTTGGGCTGATCGGTGCCAGACGGGTTGGCGAGGGCGAAGCCGTGCCAGCCCTTCTGGCTGCGCTTGGGCGAGACGGCATCGACCGCTCGGAGGAGCACGCGCTCATTTACGCGCTGATCGAGATTGACGATGCCGAAGCGACTTCACGAGGGCTGGCCTCAGGATTGGCGGCGACGGTTCGAGGCGCTCTGATCGCGCTGGACCAGATGGACTCCGGGCAGGTTACAGTCGAGCAGGTCGCACCGCTGTTGGATTCGGACGATTCTGCGCTGCGAAGGACGGCCGTCGAGATTGTCGGGCGGCAAGCGGACGCGGCTTCGCGAGTCGCTTCGCACCTGGACCTCTGGCTGAGCGACGATGCTCGCGTCAAGGCGAGGCGGGACACGCTGGGACAACTTGTCGCTGGCTTTGCAGGTGATCCGGCGGTGGCCGCGGTTGTCGGTCGCGGGCTCTCCAGTCCGAAAAGTTCGGACGAAACACGGCAGCTACTTCTGGAAACGCTCGCGAGCCGATCTTCACTGCCGCTTCACGACAGCTGGGTGGCTCCGATCGAGAAGAAACTGGGGGCGAAATCTTCCGAGGATGTCGAGCTTGGCCTGGCAGTCGCATCGGCAATTCAGACAGACAAATTTAAGATTCGATTCGCAGAAATCAGCGCCGACAAGTCCCGTTCTACTCTGTTGATGGTCGCCGCGCTGGAAGCCGCGTCCGGACGCGACGCGCGGCTCAGTGAGCCGGCTTTCGCTTTGCTGACCGGACTGCTCAGTGGCGAAGCGACGGCGGCCGAGTCAGCTCGCGCGGCGCAGCTTTTAGGAAACGCTTCGCTGGCGCCGGCGCAGCTGGTTGAGCTGGCTCCGCATCTGTCGCTCGCCGGGCCGATTCAGATTCGGGATCTCATTCAGCCGTTTCTGCGGGACCGACGGCCGGAGGTCGCCGTGGCTTTTCTCGACGCGATGGAAGAGGCACGCAGTCTGCTGTCTTTGCCGGTGCCGTTGTTTTCGGACGTCGTGAAGGGTTACCCGAGCGAACTTCGAGATCGCGCGAACTCGCTGCTCGATCGCGTGAAGGCGGAAGAGGCCCGTCAGGTCGAGCAGGTCGACCGGCTGCTGCCACTGCTCAAGACAGGCGACTCGGAGAACGGTCGAAAAGTGTTCTTCGGCAAAAAGTCCAAATGTGCGACGTGTCATCGAGTTGGCAAAGAGGGAGAACGAATCGGCCCGGATCTGACGACGATCGGTGCCAACCGTGCGGCTCATGACCTGCTGGAATCGATCGTGCTTCCGTCCGCGACGATTGTGCGCGACTACGATCCGTACTCAGTCGTGACGACACAGGGGAAAGTCATCAGCGGGCTGATCATCCGCGACACGAAAGAAGCGATTCACATTCAGCCACAGACAGGCGAGCCGGTTGTCGTTCCACGGAGCCAGGTGGAATCAGTCACCCCGGCGACGGTGTCAATCATGCCGAAGGGGCTTGAGCAGACACTGACTGAGAAAGAACTTGCGGACGTCGTCGCGTTTCTCAAAAGCCTGAGGTAATCGTCGGTCGCGATCGAGGCCGCAATCAGATGTCGAGGTCTTCGAAGTCGTCGTAGTCATCCTCGTCGTAGTCGCCTTCGTCGTCCGTGTAATCTTCGCCTTCGTAGTCGCCGTACTCCTCGTCATCGTCTCCGGCTGAGGCGGCGAGTTCTTTTTCGTCGAAGCCGTCCGGGATAGCGTCGTCAAATCCGGCGGGCTCACTGGCGGCCGCCGCAGCAGCTCCGGCGGCTGCACCCGCAGCACCCGCTCCCGCAGCGGCGAGTTTCGGTCGAGTGTCTTTGTAAAAGACCAGAACCATGAACGGAGTGAGCACGACAAGAGCCATGCAGATCGTCGCCGTCACCGTAATCACCATGAGCATCGTGCCGAGCGAGTCCGCGCGGTTCAGGAAATTCATGATGAGCAGATACAGACCGAAACCCGCCGGAACGGCGCCAACGAACGTTGTGAAGAAGTAGGCCAGTTTACCCACGACAACCTCGGGTCAATGCGGGGCGGAAAATGGTGCCAGAACGGCGTCCGGAGTTCGGACCGGGAGTTTCCCATGATAAGGATCGGATTCTCCCCGTGAAAAGAACCATTGCGTGCAATCGTGAGTCGGGCCTGATGATTCGTGTTGCGACGGCACAATCCGGAACGGTCGGAACTTGCGAACTGGACTAACCGGTCTCGCCGGCAATGACCGCGCAACCGGAACGATTTGCGGGATCACTTTGCGACACGCACCTCGTACTGCTGATGCTTCTTCGTGGAGCGGACCACTTCATAACGTGGCCAGGTCGCAAACTGACTGGCGACGCGGTCAGCTCTTGCCGGATCGATGGCCCCCGCATGAGCGTGCAGCAGGAACCGCAGGCGGAGCGGCTCAGCCCTGGTCGTGGTCACTGGTTTGTGCATGCAGACAGAGCAGCCCATCCAGCCGTCCTCGCGAACGTGCCAGGACGACGGGTAGCTGCAATTCGCAGGATGGTCGAAATACGTAATTCCCTCGATCAGTTCCTTCCCGTCCGGTCCGCTGGGGACCGGGCCGCTGTAGTCCATCCAGCGGGCCGGCTTGCCGAAAATGTCTTTCTCGCCGACCAGTCCCTCGCTGCTGGTAAGCCGCCCGCCGCCGAAATGTTCTGAGAGGCTCTTCGCAACTCGCACAGCGAGAAATCCGAAGTTCGTCTGCTGAAACTCAAGTGAGTCTGACGTTGGACGAAACTCGGACTGAAGTTCGAGCAGCGTCTCGCCGTCTCCTTCACCCGGTCGCACGATCGCGATGAGTTCCTGTTCGAGCAGTGGCTTTGGTTCGTGACCATCGTGCCACGCGAGTTGCGTCGCAAGAATCGCCTGGTCCTCGCCATCGTGATAAGCCAGCCACTCTTTCTGCCGGATGCGGGCCGGGCTGGTGTTCGCCCAGAAATCGATCCCGAAGACCTTGTTGTGAGCAAACCAGACGGACTGATGATGATCGTGATTCGGAGCACCCGGATGCCCCATCCGAGTCAGCGAGTGCCCGGACGGCCCATTGAACGGAAAGAAAAATGGGCGAGGGTAATCGTCACCGGCGTGCCAACGCAGCTTCTCCTGACCGTCGATCTGGACGGAGACCTGATGGCCAGCGAGTGGCACAACCTGGCAGCGTGGGAATTCATATGGCATGTTCAATTTCCAGGGCGATTCAGAGTCGGCTTTCCGAGAGTAACGTCAGGAAAGACCTGTAACCCGAAGCGCAGGATTTGAAGTTGCGCTTTTTACGCCGAAGGCGTTTCATCCATAAGCCTGGGGTCAGCCGCGCAGCGGCGCCACCCCTGGTTGGAATGCGGGAAAATAACTACCCCGAAGGGGTTGCACAGACCGGCGATCGTTTTGTGGAACCCTTTCAGGGTACAGGCATGATGGTGAACGCGACCTGGGGTGGCGCCGCTACGCGGCTGACAAGGCTGTGGGATGTAACGCCTTCGGCGTATTTCTCTGTTAAAAAACGCAACTGTTAAAATTCACGCATCGTGCTACTTGTCGAATTCCGTATTCGCTTTGGTCAAGTCGAGCTCCTTGATCCAGATGTTCCGGTACAGAACTTCGTGGCCTTCGCACTGAAGCTTCAGGCCGCCGGGCGTGTCTGTGATGCCTTTGCCGCCGTCATTGCCTCCGTCGATGCCGGAATTCGGTCCGCCCCAGACCTGATTGATCGTCTGGTTCGAGTGGACTTTCTTGCCGTTAAAAAACATCGACACCATCGCCGGTTCGGTTCGTTTGCCATCTTTAAACCGGGCGGCGCGGAAAGAAATGTCGTAGGCGTTCCACTTTCCGATTCCGTGATACGCGTGGTAGGGAGCCGGCGTCTCGTTGATGACCGCGCCCATTCCGTGTTTCGTTTTGTCACCGTCCAGAACCTGAATTTCATAACGGTTCTGAAGGTACACGCCGCTGTTGCCGCCCTTTTTGACGACAAGAAACTCAATGTGCAGCCGGAAGTCGCGATACTCCTTCTGAGTCACCACGTCGGCCGTGCCGTACTTTCCGCCTGCCGCGGCCGGGTCGTCAGTCATCATGACCGTTCCCTTGTCGACGGGGTCGTCCACGATCTTCCACTTGATCGGCAGTGACGAGCTGAACCGCGGTCCTTTCCAGTAGGTCCAGTTTGCGTCAAGCATTTCCCGCGTGCCGTCGAAGATGACTTCCGCATCCTCAATCGGCTTTGCTCCGACACCGACGTCCGCGCGGGCAGACGCGACAGTCGCGATCAGCAGAGCGGCTCCAAACAGAGCGGCTTGAGTCTTCAAACTACGATGAGTCTTCATTTCGAATTCTTTCGTTTCGAGAATGACGACGGGACTTCTCCGTCGCCTGTGTTTTCTCCCTGGAGAACCCAGCTCAGGTTGAACCGGGCGACGGTTGAGCCGCCTTTCGGGCCGCCCTCAAAGTTGAGGTACACCGACCCGGCACTCTTCGTACCCGGCCGACCGGCGGTCATTGAGGAATACGCAAACGCTCCTTCAAAGACGAGCCGCTTCACCGGCCATGTTTTGCCACCATCAAAGCTTCCCCAGACCGTGCCGTGATGTCGTCCGCCGGGACTGTCGCAGTTGCTGTAAAGGAGAATGTCCTGTCCAGCGACCGGCAGCCGCACCAGACCGGCCATGCATCCATAATCCGTGTCCTGAGGTCCGTCGGGCAGCACCTCGCAAAACTGCAGGTTTTTCCAGGTCGCACCTCCGTCTGTGCTCGTCGCCGTCCAGCGACGTCGCGGGTTCTCTCCTTCCGGAGCCCAGTGTCGGCGCGAGTTGTAGTAAATCGTCCCGTCGGCGAGTTCGGCCAGCGTGGCCTCGCCTGTACCCAATGCCGGGAACGGCTCACTGGTCTGCCAGGTCTTCCCGCCGTCGTCGCTGAACATCGCATTGGTGTAATGCTGACTCCAGCGGCTGCGGTCGTTCTTTCCCGCATACCATCGAGTCGGCCGCAACAGCCGGCCTTTCTGGCTGCCACGTCGCAAGGTGATTCCGTGCTCGTTCATGTGCATCGATGGGATGTTGCCCTCGCTGTCCGGCTTGACGACCGTCTCCTGAGCCTTCCAGGTTTTCCCGTGATCGGTGCTGCGATAGACCGTCAGCTTCGCCGGTGGATGATGTTCCTCGACAAACGCGAGGATGTCTCCGCTCGTTTCGTCAACGGTCACACCGCCGCCCTGGAATCCTGGTTTCGAGATGGCGACCGGGTCGCTCCAGGAGGATCCACCGTCTTCGCTGCGGCGCGACCGGTAAGTCGAAGTTCCCCAGGTTGCGACGACCGATCCGTCTGTGGCGACCACGATGTTCGGAAACCGCTCGCCGTTGAAAATCTGCTGCATGTTGAGTCGGGGCTCGCCAGTGA
The DNA here is from genome assembly GCA_027623235.1 of Planctomycetota bacterium. Classification (GTDB taxonomy): domain Bacteria; phylum Planctomycetota; class Planctomycetia; order Planctomycetales; family Planctomycetaceae; genus JAQBVJ01. Next base: position 8,828 of record JAQBVJ010000110.1, on the reverse strand, counting down.
AGTCGTCGAGCTTCCCTTCCGCGGGGAGTCCTGCCGCCGTGACAGCGTCGCCATTCGGCTTGTCCTGACCGCGGACCGGCGGCTGTGACGCCAGCACAACGAGTACGGCGATCGTGAGGAACCGGGGAACCATCAACCCGGTGGTTGAAGTCAGAGCGTTTCTCATTTCAGCGATCCTTTTACTTGCCAATGGATTCTTGAAGTGACTTCAGTGACTTCACAGTCGCGTCGGCTCGAAAGTCGATGATCCGGTGGCCCCACTTGATTGTGGTTTCGGCTGGTGCAAGGTTGACGCCGTTGATGTGGAATCGGTCCGCCTTGATCCGCTGTTCGGTACGCACGCTTCGCGGGTCGACGGCCATCATCATCGCCGTCATCGCGAAGTCGTCGTGCAGGCCCTCGGGAGTCTGCGTGATGCCTTCCCCTTCCAGCCACTTTGCGACCGCTCCGAAATCGTAGTACTCGGGAATGAAGTGAATCCGCGATCTGGAGTCCGACCACTTTGTGTTGAGGCTCTCAGCGACGGCCTTCATGCCTGCCTGGTTTCCGCCACTGTCGCCGATCAGCACGATGTGTTCGAAGCCGTGTGTCCTGTACGAGCGGCAGATGTCCGTCAGCAAAGCTCGATACGTTTCTTCCGTGACGCTGACCGTTCCGGGGTACTTCATGTGAACTGTCGGCGGGTCGATGTCACCCTCAGGGACGAACGGCACGATCGGCGCCACGAGGGCGTCTCCAAGCTTTCGGGCAATCGCCTCAGTCGTGCCTCGCAGCACGACGTTGTGTTTTCCCATGACCAGGTAGGGACCGTTCTGTTCGACTCCACCCGTGGCGATGATGACGGTCTTCTTTCCGGACTTCATCGCATCGCGAACTTCCATCCAGGTCATGTCCTCGATGAAAACGGTGTCGACAGCCGCGATCGGTCGCACACCGTCCGGATCCGGCGAGACAGGGTTCGGAATGGCGGCCAGCGCCGCTGCGCCAAGGATAGACGAAGCAAAGACCAGTCGAAGCATGAGTGAGTCCTTTGCGCGGGCGAGAAGTTCATGGACGTGTCGAATCAGCGACGACACCACGGTCACGGCCGAATTGGCAGCCGAGCCGAATCCCCATCCTGGCGAACAGGCATCGGTTGAGCAAACTCGTCTGAACACGAACTTCATTCGGCACAGATGGGGACGCCATCTCGACGGCGGCGCGGCCCGTTCAGCGAGTAGGCAGAGGGAATCTTACTTCAAAACACTTTCATCAAGTTCCCGGTCCGCCCGCGCCAGGCTGACGATGATCCCCAGCGAGACGACGCTCACGACCAGGCTGGATCCGCCATAGCTGACCAGCGGGTGGGGAATGCCGGTCGTTGGCACAAGGGCCGTCACCACGGCGGCGTTGAGCAGCGCCTGTCCGACGAGCTGAGTCAGCAGCGCCAGAGCGACGACTGTGCAGAAGCAGTCCGGGCGGAACCTGCGGAACAGCTGCAGCCCCGCCCAGAAGACGCCACACCACAGCGCGACGAGGCCGATCGTTCCGGCCAGGCCGAGCTCTTCTCCCGCGACGGCGAACACGAAGTCTGTGTTCGACTCGGGAAGGAAGCTGAGCTTCTGGTGTCCTCGCCCGAGGCCGACTCCCCAGAAGCCTCCTGCACCGAGCGTGATCAGGGACTGCTTGAGCTGCCACGCATCACTGCTCGAGAAGTCTGTCCACACCGAGACGAAGTCGGTGATCCGCCGCAGGCGATAACTGTACGCCGTGATGAGAAACACGATTCCCGACGCAGACGCGGCGAGGCCCAGCACGAAATTGCGAACAGGCCATCCCGCCAGAAACAGCACCAGTGCCGACGAGCCTGCCAGGAACAGCGTTGTCCCCAGGTCCGGCTCAAGCAGCACGAGGGCGGCTGTCAGCGCGACCGGCAGGGCAAACGGAATTGTCCCTCGAAAAATTCGAGCAAGGTTTTCTCGACGGTTCACCGCCAGCCGCGCAAGAAACAAAGGCAATGTGATCTTCGCCAGCTCCGACGGCTGCATCGAGAAACTCCCCAGCCGCAACCATCGCTGAGCTCCGTTGACCCGTGTCCCGACGCCGGGAATGAGAACAGCTGCCAGCAGCAGGATCGTGCCGAAAAACATCCACGGCGCCATCTTCATCCAGAAACGAGCCGGCATCGCACCGGCAATCGAAGCGGCAACGAGTGCGATCGCCAGAAACCGCAGATGCCGGGCGAGGTAGACCTGTTCGAATTCGGTCGGCCACGAAGTCACGCTCGCGCTGTGGACCATCAGCACGCCGAACCCGATGAGCACCGTCGAGAGCGACAGAAACAGCCACGCCTGTTCGTCCAGCGACCGTGGGGCAGGGTGGGGCGTCAGTGGAACGGAAGCCATGAAAAATCCGAAACTCAAAATGCGAACGAGAAGAGAATTGAGCCTACGAAAACTCAATCGGCAACCCGGGCGCGTTTCGTCGGAAGTCTCTCTCTATAAAATGACACGGGACCAGACTCGCGACAAACTGCTCATGTGAACCGGAAAAGCAGTCGCTACGATCCACCCTTTCCGCACGACCGATCCCGGAGGCCACTTCAGCGATGACTGACTCACCCGAGAAACGCCCAGAGAAAGCACCGCTGGAATCCGCGCCGACACGACAGGAAATCGAACTGGAAACAGAGAATCTGGTCGCTACTTATGACACGGTTGCTGAATGGATTCGGTTTGCCGATGCTAAAGCCGCCGTCGTACTGACCGTCGTCGGAGCGATCGCCGGGACGTTGATCCCGACTCTCCGCGATTACCTTGCCTCGGCGGATCCGCATCCGACAACCTGGTGGAACACGCTGGTGACCGTGCTGTTTGCCGGGTGGCTTTCTCTTGGTGTCGCGGCGTCCGTTTTCGCCTTTCGCTGTATCATCCCGTTTCGACGGAAGGGGCATCATCCTGCTCTCGAAAAGTGCGCTCACTTCCATCCGGCAGGGATCGCTTCGAAATACACGATCGATCAGCACGACGAATTCGTCGCGGGCTACCAGCAGGCTGGCACGGACGGGTTTCGCAAAGAAGTCCTGGCCGGGTTGCTGATCGACTAGCACATTTCCGGCTCGAAGTACCGGAGTGTGACGACCTCAATTCGACTGCTTGCATGGGCCGCGGTGATTTCGATGATCTACCTGCTGGCGATTCAGTTTTGAGTCTCCTTGATTGATCACTCCGTCCGGGAGCCTCGATGCCTCGCCCTGTCGACTACCAGAAGATCGCCCTCGTCATGAACGAGGCGGCCGAAGCGGGGCGACCGGTGGGCGGAATTCTTTACCGACGCTGCCCAGGCATCGTCCGCCAGATTGAGGCGGACAAAGTTTCGAAAGCGGTGTTCCGCTTGTGGGGCAACACGCTGAATGCAGACGAGGTCGTCGGTCAGACGATCGTTCATCCGTCCATCCTGAAGGCCATCGGCGATCTCGCCGAAGTCGACTGCACTGGTGAGACGATTCACGCCGGGCTGGAGCACACTTACGGTTATCTCTTCAGCACCATCGAAACGCCATTTGGTTTCAAACGCGACCGCTGGGTGAAACCGGACATTGAAAATGGATTCCAGATCGAGCGTCCCGCGCTCCGGCCCGTGCCGACCGAGGGAACACTGCTTGCCAATCTGACCTACTTCCTGGGCCGACACGTGTTTCGAGGCTGCCGGCGGGAACTGTTTCTCCTGCGGTCACTTCGAGAGTCCGTCTCTCGCGAGGTCGCCGACTCCAAACGATACCGGACAACAAATCTGATCCGTGTCGAGGAAACCGTCCGGGTTCGAGGCGGCGGCGAAGTGACCATCCACACGGATCTGATTCCGTTTGCGGTCCGAACAGAATCGGTGTTCGCACTTCTTGTCTACTGGGTGCAGGACTCGCGCGAAAAGAACGCGCAACTCATCACGGCCTTCCCCGTCAGTCGAGCGTTTGCAACCGACATTCTGGACAACGCATCCTTCGGAAAGCGTCTCCCGATCCGGACACGCTTCAACGGCTTTGTCCACGGAATCACCGGACGAACGGTCATGGGAAGTCGGTCACGGAGCGTCAATTGAAAGTTGGTCAATCTGGCAGGCCGGTTTCAATCGGCAGCCGAAGTCGTCATGGCGGTCGAATCCTGCCTCCGCCAGCTTCGAGTCAGCATGGAAGCAGGAGAGTGCGGCGAATCGACGACCGTCAACACAGACCCCGCCGAGCTCGACGTTCCGTCCGCAGCGGACCACTCCGCAAAGCCCGAAGTCACACTGCCCCGCAGTTCGCCAAGGGCTCCGCCCGGGCACCACCGAATGTTGATCGCCATTTTGTATTGTGTACTGGAATCCGGTGACAAGTGGTGGTTGAGGTGACTGCCGCTCGTCAGGTTACGTATCAACTTTTATGAATTCGACTCCGTCCTCGAACTGGCCCGAACAGTTCCGAAGTCATTCGTACGGCAATACCTCGGTGAATCGGAGAAAATCGTCTGTGCCCGCTGACGATATTCTCCGCCGGGATTTCCTTGCGGCATTTGGTTACCATTACCAGTTCCGGTTGAGAGTCTGCCGGGTGAACCGGCCGATCAAATCAGATTCTTCCGGGGTCAGGACGATCCGTCGCTGATGCCCTGCCGGCTCTTACCTTAGTTGAGCCAGGCTTTACCACGCTGGAGTTCCTGATGTCTGTACCCAGGGTCGCGATTGTCGGCCGTCCGAATGTTGGAAAAAGTTCGCTGTTTAACTGGCTGGCGAAAAAGCTGATCGCCGTCGTCGACGGGACGGCCGGGACCACGCGCGACCGCATGCGCTACCTCCTCCACGAAGAGGACCGCTACTTCGAGATCATCGATACGGGCGGCATGGGCATTGTCGATAACGACAACCTGTCGGAAGACATCGAGAACCAGATCCGTTGCGGACTGGCCGAAGCGGATCTCATCGTCTTCGTCGTCGATGGAAAGGCGGGGCTCACGCCGCTCGATCGGGAAGTCGGCAATCGGCTGCGCAGTATCAACAAACCCAAACTGCTCGTCGTCAACAAATGCGATTCAGAAAAACTCGACGACGACATTGCTGAGTTCTATTCGCTGGTCACCTGCGACGTCGTGACGACGAGCGTCAAAGGCAACCGCAACTGGCATGATCTGATGGATGCGATCCTGAAGAACCTGCCGCCCGCCGCCGAGAACGAAGGCGAGGAAGGCTCCGAGCTCGATGAAGAACCGGAAATGAAGCTGGCGATCGTCGGCAGAAGAAACGTCGGCAAGAGCACGTTCATCAACGCTCTGGCCGAGGAAGAACGAGTCATCGTCAGCGAGGTTGCCGGGACGACTCGCGACAGCATCGATCTGCGTTTCGAAGTCGACGGAAAAAAGATCCTCGCCATCGACACGCCCGGCGTCCGCAAACGGAAGAGTCTTGCCAGTAACATTGAGTATTACGGGCTGGTCCGCGCTCAAAAGAGCATCCGCCGCGCCGATGTCGTGCTGATGTTTTTCGACTCGCAGGAAACGGTCTCGCGCGTCGACAAGCAGCTCGTCGAGGAAATTATTTCCAACTACAAGCCGTGCATCTTCGTCCTCACCAAGTGGGATCTGGCCGTCGAGGCGGGCATGACGATGGATGCCTGGGGCAACTACATCCTGAAAGAGTTTGCCTCGATCCGGCACGCTCCGGTCGCGTTCATCACCGCGAAGGAAAACCGCAACGTTCGCAAGGTTGTCAATCTGGCTCAGAACGTTTTCAAACAGTCGCGCGAGCGAGTGGGGACGGGGCTGCTCAACAGGGTCGTCCGGGAGGCCATTCTTCGAAATCGACCGACCGTCTGCAAAAACAAAGTTCCGAAAATCTATTACGCAACACAGGTCGCCTCGCAGCCGCCGACCATCGTGATGAAGTGCAACGACCCGACGCTCTTCACCAATTCCTGGAAGCGTTACCTGCTGGGAGTCCTGCAGGAAGAACTGCCATTCAGTGAGGTGCCGATCAAGCTGTACCTGCGAGCCAAGACGGACGACGAACATCGCTACCCGAATCAGTACGCAGGCGACGAAATGCCGAATGATCTCACAGAGATCGAGCAGCCGGAAAGCGGCCTTGCGGAAGAAGCCGTCGAGAATTCCTGACGACATGTTTTCAGCACGGATGAGGCAATGGAATCTCCCACGCAGGAGGATCTGATCATCATGGCTGTTGCGTTGCATGGCACGCCGCGGGGACGTGTTACGGGAACAGCCAACGGAATGAGAGTCATCAGGCAGGTCTTGATCTGGCAGGACTGCTGGGATCCGGCTGAGGATCTCTACAACGAAGACGGCCGATTCACGCACCCGGTTTATCCCGCGCTGATTCAGATGGCTCTATCTGACGTTGAACCGAAAAAGATCGATGGGGCAGGCAATCTTGGAACAGACATGGTCTGGTGCTCGACGCCGCGGTACGTGGGCTTCGGACTGACGGCCTTTGGCTGGGAATGTGAGGACGCGTTGTTTGACAAGTTCCCTGCCTATGTTCGAGCTGACGACGAGTAAGGGACGGGCCCGAAATAAGACCGGCATTAGCCGCTGAGCGTTAGCTCACGGTTCACGGAAAACCGGACGCTAACGCGTGCCGGCTGATTCAATTGCCGGTTTAATTTTCGGGCCGTGCCTAAGTCGTGTTCGTACGCTGACGGCCGGATCGGAATCGCCAGGAGTGCTCCGGCGCAGAACCTGCGTCAGAAATCAAACCTCAGGAGAGACCGCGTCGTTTCCCTCAAGCGAAGGTGCCGGATCTGCCGATCTTACGAGTCAGGCCGGTGCTGCGCTGTGTGGAGTCGCGCCGTTTTTCGATCGGAGGGAATCGATCATGTGGAAACTGGGCGCTGCGACTCTGCTGACTGTTCTGGCCTGCCCCGTCGTGTTTACGACGCTGGAAGCGGGCATCTTCTGCGGGCATCCGTTTGGAAGCTGCTCGTGTCGCCAGGCGCATTCCTGTTCGACCAGCCAGCAGGCGCAACCGTGTGGATGTGCCGCTCCCCCTCAGGTGAGTTACCAGCCTCAGGTGCAACACGTCCCTCAGGTCAGTTACCGCGATGTGACGAGCACTCAGTACCGAACTCAGGCCGAGACTCAACAGGTTCCAGTCACCCAGTACCGCAACGTCGCCGTCGACCGCGGAGCGTGGCACAAAATCTGGGTACCGAAAGTTGAGACGCAGCAGGTTCCTGAGACAGTTTATGAAAACCGCACGACCTATCGGCAGGTGCCGTATCAGGTGACTCAGCGGGTTCCGCAGACGACGTACACGACTCGGACCACGATGGTGCCGAGTTATCAGACGCAACCTGTCACAACCGGCTGCAACACCTGCGCACCGACGACCGCGTGGTCGAGCTACCCAGCCGCACCGGTGACAGCGAGCTCGATCTACACGCCGTACTACACCGCGCCGACGATGGCGACTCACCCGGCGGCTCCATCGATCGCATCCGTGCCCGCGTACTCGGTGGCACCTCGCACCGCGGCCGCTGACCCGGCTCACACCGACCTGCGACCACTGAAACGAATTTCGAGCGCTTCAGGTGACCTCGCACCGGTTCCGGATCCGCGGTACCTCGACACACCGCGTGCGGCGGACAGCGACTGGACGACAGTTGGTCCGCGAACCAGCAGCCGCTCAAATTCCGCGCCTCTGCGGACGAGCTCGGCGAATGGCCGATTTGTTCCCGCTCCGTCAGCAACGAGTGTTCTGCGAAGCCGCAGCACGCAGCTTCGCTGAGTTTGAGCGAACGGAACGACCCCGTTCAGGCCGGTCAGGCGGATTTCGGAGAAATCCGCCTGGTGCTCTGACGGGGCTGACAAGTGGGGTCAGCATCCTGCTTGCCGACGTTCTGTGAGCGGACATCGCAAGCTGGAAGCTTACGCCACGGAAACTGCGACCCGTCAATTCCGTTTTGACGAAGCACGACATTCCTGTTTACCGCGGTGGCCTCGCCCTCCCGGCATGAATCGGTGCAGTTTTGCGAGGATCGCCGCGCATTTCTTGCGTTCTGGCCTGCAAAACGGGAACCTGATGGGCGTCCCGTCTGCTCCGCCCGCCGAAACGAAGAAAGGTCGCACCATGCCAGAGCCCGGCAACTCGACCTCTCGTCAGAAGCGGCTGCGTCAGGTTCTCGCCGAGTTTGAGCACCGACGGGACAGTGACTCTCCGATCGAGCCGGAAGATCTGATCGCCGACCACCCGGACATCGCCGATGAACTGAGGGCTCATTTCCAGTTTGAGTCGCGCAGCGATGTTTCGGCCGCCAGTGGTCTCAACGAGAGCCTGCACGAGACGACTTCTGTCGGCAGTACCGCTCTGTCACGGGGAGACGGTGGCCCGGTTGATGAGACGATTGTGGAAAGCAGTCAGGCGTCGGAAATGCATGTGCGGGTTGCTCACGACGCCCCGCGCACGCAGTTCGGTCGATATCGCATCCTCCGGGAACTCGGTCGCGGTGGAATGGGAGCGGTCTATCTGGCTCTCGACGAGCAACTGGATCGTGAGGTCGCGCTGAAGATTCCGCAGTTCGGAACGGAACTGAACGCGGATGTTCTGGCCAGGTTTTACCGGGAGGCTCGTTCAGCGGCGGCACTGCGGCATCCCGGTATTTGTCCGGTCTATGACGTCGGCGAGATCGACGGGCAGCACTACATCACGATGGCCTTCATCAAGGGCCGTCCACTCCGCGAGTTCACAAAGTCCTCAAAAATCCAGGGAATCAATCAGCTCGTTCGAGTGGTTCGGAAACTCGCTCTGGCTCTGGAAGAGGCGCATAAGCATCAGGTGATCCACCGGGATCTCAAACCGGC
>JAQBVJ010000109.1 GCA_027623235.1 Planctomycetota bacterium | reverse complement strand
CCTGACAACGCTCAATACGCGGAATTCAGCAGGGATTTCGGGTGTTTCACAAACTTGTGCCAAAACGGTCGCTTGTTCTGGGATTAGTAGCAACGGAGGCAGGGGCGAATGAATCGCGGAAAAGCACGGACGCAACGATCGGAAATCGTCATTCGCGGGGCGAGGGAGCACAACCTGCGCGACGTTTCGCTCACGCTGCCCAAGAATAAACTGATCGTCATGACCGGGGTCAGCGGCTCCGGAAAAAGCTCGCTGGCCTTCGACACGCTCTACGCGGAAGGGCAGCGGCGGTACGTCGAGTCGCTCTCCAGCTACGCCCGGCAGTTCCTCGGGCAGATGCCCAAACCCGAGGTCGATTCGATCACCGGGCTGGCTCCGTCGATCTCGATCCAGCAGAAAACGGCTGGACGAAACCCGCGCAGCACGGTCGGCACGATCACGGAAATTTACGACTACCTGCGAGTTCTCTTCGCGCGCGTCGGCCGACAGAACTGTTACCAGTGCGGCCGGCCGATTACGGCTCAATCGGTCGAGCAGATTCTCGACACGATCAGCCAGCTTGAAGCGGGCACGAAGTTTCAAATCCTCGCCCCGGTCGTGCAGGGACAAAAGGGCGAGTACCGCGACCTGGCCGAGGACCTCCTGAAACAAGGATACGTGCGAGCCCGAGTCGACGGCCAGATCGTTGCGCTGTCCGAGGACCTGCACCTCGACAAGCAGATGCGGCACCACATCGAGGTCGTCGTCGACCGCCTGGTCGCCGGCAAAGTCTCGCGCACGAGACTGACGGAGGCAGTTGAGCAGGCACTGCGGCTGGGTAACGGGCTGCTGATTTACTCCGTCGAAGAGCGATCGTCTCGTGCGGGCGAGGGGCAAGTGGCGAGAGGCGAGGCGGATTTGGATGACGCTGACCGCACAAGCTCTCAACCCTCGACTCTCGACTCTCAACTCTCCTCCCATTACGCCTGCACGCACTGCGGCATCAGCTTCGAGGCACCGTCGCCGCAGCTCTTCAGTTTTAACAGCCCGCAGGGAATGTGCCTGGCCTGTAACGGTCTTGGCCAGCGGTTCGAGTTCCTCGTCGACCAACTGGTTGAGGACGAAAAGAAGTCGCTGTGGAACGGAGCAGTCCCTCTGCTGGGAGCGGTGAAGAGCATCGGTCGCTGGCGGAAACACATTTACAAAGGGGTCGCCGAGGCCATCGAAACAGACCTCGGCCTGGACCGCGACGCGTTTCTGAAGACGCCATGGCGAGACCTCGACGAAGCCGCCATCCAGCTTTTTCTGTACGGCCTGGGCGATCGCCACATTACGTTTTCGTACGGCCACCGTGGCGGGACATGGAAGCACGGCGGCACGTTTGACGGCTTTGTCCCGGAACTGCTTGACGGTTACCGCAAAACGAACAACCCGATGCGGCGGAAGCAACTTGAAAAATACATGACCTTCGTCAGTTGCTCGACGTGCAACGGCAACCGGCTGAACCGCCAGGCAACGGCTGTCACGCTGACGTCGAACAGCGAGTACTACCTCAGCGACGGCTCGAAGAAAAAACGTGAGGCTTCGCTGAACCTGGCTCAGGTCTGCGGCCTGGACATCCTCACGGCGAGTGCCTTTTTCGAGTCGCTGGACCTCGACGAAAAACGACGCTTCATCGCCGAGGAAGCGATCAAGGAAATTCGAGGCCGGCTGGGCTTTCTGCTTCGCTGCGGGCTGAACTATCTCACGCTGGACCGGACGGCCCCAACGCTGTCCGGCGGCGAGAGTCAGCGAATCCGCCTGGCCGGTCAGATCGGCTGCGGACTGGTCGACGTCGTCTACATCCTCGACGAGCCGTCAATCGGTCTGCACCCGCGCGACAATAAAATGCTGCTGGAAAGCCTGTGCGACCTGCGCGACCAGGGCAACACGGTCATCGTCGTTGAGCATGACGAGGAAACCATGCTCGCCGCCGACCACGTGATCGACTTTGGCCCCGGGCCTGGCGTTCGCGGCGGAGAGATCGTCGCGGAAGGCTCAGTCGCCGACGTCAAAAAGGCGAAGCGAAGCCTCACTGGTCAGTACCTTTCCGGCCGGAAGCAGATCGCGATCCCGAAGAAACGGCGGCCGATCGGCGAGGACCGCATCACGATCCGCGGCGCGACTCACCACAACCTGAAGAGTGTCGACGTGGAGTTTCCGCTCGGCACATTCATCTGCGTCACCGGAGTCAGCGGCTCCGGCAAGAGCTCTCTCATCAACGACATTCTGTGGCAGTCACTGAACCGCGACGTCAACGGGGGCAACGGTTCGCCGGGCGACCACGAGGAAATCAGCGGGCTCGATCTGCTCGACAAGGCGATCGACATCGACCAGTCGGCGATCGGCCGCACGCCGCGGTCCAACCCGGCAACGTATGTCAAACTCGCCGATCTGATTCGCGACCTCTATGCAAAACTGCCGGACTCAAAGGTCCGCGGCTACAAGCCAGGTCGCTTCAGCTTCAACGTTCCGGGCGGTCGTTGCGAGGCGTGCGAGGGGCACGGAGCGAACAAACTGGAAATGGATTTCCTCGCTGACATCTGGGTTCGCTGCCCGGTGTGCCAGGGAAAACGCTTCAGCCATGAAACGCTCGAGGTCCGTTTCAAAGGCAAAAACATCGCCGACGTCCTCGACATGGATGTGCAGGAAGCCCTCGACCATTTTGTGAACGTCCCGAAGATTCATCGGCTGCTGAAAGCGCTGCACGACGTCGGGCTCGACTATCTGAAACTCGGCCAGCCATCGCCGACGCTGTCTGGCGGCGAGGCTCAGCGGATCAAACTGGCGCGGGAACTCGGCAAACGATCGACCGGCCAGACGATCTACATCCTCGATGAGCCCACAACGGGACTCCACTTCGCCGATGTCGAGAAACTTCTTGAGGTTCTGCACGGATTCGTGGATGCCGGCAACACGGTGCTCGTCGTCGAGCACAACCTCGACGTGATCAAGACGGCCGACTGGGTCATTGACCTCGGCCCCGACGGCGGATCGGGTGGCGGGACCGTCGTCGCCGTGGGCACTCCGGAAGAAGTGGCCCGGAAAGCGGCGTCGCAAACGGGAGAAGCACTCGCGCCGGCACTCGGCGTCCGGCGACGAGGGCGAGGGGTGAGGGGCAAGGGGCGAGGGGACAGCGCGTATCTGCGCATGGCACTTGACCGAGCCTCGGGACAAAACGGATCCAATGGCAATTCGGCGTCCGAGAAAACATCCCTTGCCTCTCGCCCCTCACCCCTCGCCCAGAACCGCCCCTCACCCCTCACCCACAAAAGCATCACCATTCGCGGCGCCTCGCAGCACAACCTCCAGCACATTGATATGGAGATCCCGCGCGAACAGATGAACGTCTTCTGCGGTCCCAGCGGCAGCGGCAAATCGTCGCTCGCCATGGACACGCTCTACGCGGAAGGCCAGCGGCGGTACGTCGAATCGCTCTCGGCCTACGCCCGGCAGTTTCTTGGCCAGATGCCGAAGCCGCGGGTCGAGCACATTCACGGGCTTCAGCCGTCGGTTGCGATCGAGCAGAAATCGGTCGGCTCAACGCCGCGATCGACCGTCGGCACGGTCACCGAGATTTACGACTACCTGCGAATTCTGTGGTGCCGTCTGGGCACGCAGCACTGCCCGGAATGTCAGACGCCGGTCACGACGCAAACGACGGACGAGATCATCGACCGTCTGCTCTCGCTGGACGAGGGATCAAAGCTGCTGCTGCTTGCTCCACAGGAAGTGCGGGTCGGTCAGGTCTACGAGCGATTGTGGGAGAACCTGCGCGAGCAGGGTTTCTCGCGAGTCCGAATCAACGGCGAGACGCACCGGCTCGAAGACGTCCCGGACATTAACCGCAAACGAAAACACAACGTCGAGATTGTCGTCGACCGAGTCACCATCAATCCGAAACGCCGCTCGCGCATCGCGGATTCGGTTGAGGCAGCACTCGATCTGGGCCGAGGCGTCATGCGGGTTGCCCATGTCGACGATCGCGACGAGACCGACTGGAAGGTCGAGGCGTTTTCTCTCTATCGAGCCTGCGAAACCTGTGGCCGCAGTTTCGAAGAACTCACCCCGAACAACTTTTCGTATAACAGCCCGCTCGGCTGGTGCCTCGAGTGCGAGGGCATCGGCACGCAACAGGGGACGGATCTGGCGGTGCTGATCTCTGACCCGCAGCGAACGCTCGAAGAAGCCGCCGTCGCCGCGTGGCCCGATCCGAAAACCAGCAGCGTCTTCTTCGCGATGCTCAACGCGATGGCCGTTGAGCTGGGCATCAAGCTCGACGTGCCATTCGCGCAGCTCGACCCGGTTCACCGGCGAGCCGTGCTTTACGGAATGGGAGAGAGATGGTTCCGCGTGGCTGCGCCGGAGAAGGGGAAAGAGGCAAGAGGCAAGGGAGACAGCTCCGCTTGCCTTTCACCCGTCGCCGCTTGCCCATTTTCCTTCCAGTACAAAGGTCTGTTTCCCGCTCTCGAAGAAGCCTCGCGAGTTTCCTACCAGTACCGTCGGCACCTGTCCGAACTGGTTGGCGATGTGCCGTGTTCGTCGTGCGACGGCAGCCGGTTGCGGGACGATTCGGCGAACATGCGGTTTCAGAAAGCGACGCTGCAGCAGGTCTGCGACATGCCGCTCGACCAGGCTCTGGCGTTTCTGAAGAAGATTCGCCTTACCGGAAACGACAAACGCGTCGCCGGCGATCTGCTCGAAGAGGCGACGGGGCGACTGTCATTTCTTGTCGAGGTCGGGCTCGAGTACCTCACGCTGTCCCGATCGCTGCCGACTCTGTCCGGCGGAGAAACGCAGCGCATCCGGCTTGCCGGTCAAATCGGTCGCGCCTTGACCGGGGTCTGCTACGTTCTCGACGAGCCAACCATCGGGCTCCACCCGCGAGACAACAGGCGGTTGATCGGAGCTCTCGCGCGGTTGCGGGATCTCGGCAACACGCTGGTGCTGGTTGAGCACGATCGCGAAGTCATCGCGTCGGCCGATCGAGTTTTCGACTTTGGTCCCGGAGCCGGCCGGTTCGGCGGCACCATCACCGAAGAGGGTACGCCGAAGGAAGTGGCGTCTCGCGCGAAATCCCTCACCGGCGAGTACCTCGGCGGCAAGCGGCAGATTCTGATTCCGACTATCCGGCGGATCTCGTCTCTCACCGAGCGCGACGCTCAACTTGAGCGCACCCGGGAGGAGACTCGCCCTCCTTTACGCGCGGTCGGGGAACTTCGTAGGCCGTACTCGATCGACACGGCTTCGTTGCCACTTCCGCCTGGGAACGGGTGGCTCGAACTTGTCGGGGCTCGGCTTCACAACCTGCGGAATGTCGACCTGCGGATTCCGCTGGGGACGCTCACCGTTGTGACTGGTGTTTCGGGCTCGGGAAAAAGTTCGCTCGTTGATGACACTCTGGCGAAGGCTCTCGTGAAACTCATTCACCGGGCCAGCGATCAGCCGGGGCCGTACGACAAACTGCTCGGGTTAAGCCTGATCGACAAAGCGATCGTCGTGGATCAGAACGCACTGGGGAGCACGCCCAAGTCGAATCCCGGAACCTACACCGGCGTGTTCGACCACATTCGCGAGCTGTTTGCCCGACTGCCGGACGCGAAGGTGCGCGGGTATCGGCCGGGGCGGTTCAGTTTCAATCGGCCGGGCGGACGGTGTGACGCGTGCGAGGGCGACGGGCAGAAGAAAATTGAAATGCACTTTCTGCCCGACGTGTGGGTCGAGTGCGATGACTGCCGCGGGCGGCGATACAACGCGGAGACGCTTTCGGTGAAGTACCGCGGCCACTCGATCGCCGATGTCCTGCAGTCGTCGATCGGCCAGTGCCTCGAACTGTTTGAGAATATCCCGAAAATCCGGCGGTCGCTTTCAACGCTGTGCGCGATCGGGCTCGACTATCTGACGCTCGGCCAGTCGGCAACGACGCTCTCCGGCGGCGAGGCTCAGCGCGTGAAACTCGCCGCGGAACTCGCGCGGCCGAATACGGGCAAGACGATTTATCTGCTCGATGAGCCGACAACGGGGCTCCACTTTGACGACATCGACAAGCTCCTGAAGGTACTTAACAGTCTGGTCGAGCTCGGCAACACTGTGGTCATCATTGAGCACAACCTGGACGTGATCAAGACCGCCGACTGGGTGATCGACGTCGGACCGGAGGCGGGGACCGGCGGTGGCTGGATCGTTGCCGAGGGAACTCCGGAAGACATCGTGAGTCATGCCGAGGCGTTTCAGTCTGGCGCGCCGTGGCCCAGTCCCGTCCCTTCTCCCCCCGAAGGGGGAGAAGGTGGCCGCAGGCCGGATGAGGGGGGCTCAAGCTCACCGGGAGGGCGAGGCTCCCGCCGAGCCGAAAGCGCAAAGTCTGCTTCTGATCAAGCAATACCGGAAAATCAGAAAGATGCGCGGACCGGCTCGGCAGGAGCCTCGCCCTCCCGGGTGCACTTGCTGCGGTCGCACACGGGCGAGCAGCTTGCAGCGATCCTTGCCGGCAGGCGAGGCGAGCGCGAGGTCTTCGACGCGACAGAAGAAGGCAAGAAACGCGACGGCGACCTCACCATGGCCGATGTCGGTCGCGACGCGAAGATGCCGTGGGAAACGGACGGGCGGCGATGGCATCTGCAGGACCGGATCGCTCACAGCGGCAACCCGTGTCAGTGGGAAGGCTCCGCGCTGGCGACGATTGTCGAGAAGCTTGAGGAGTTTCAATCGGAGGCGGAGCCGGCCGCAAAGAGACGCGGGAGGGGCACAAAAAAGAAGGCTGCCCGACGGAAGGTCATTAAGGGAATCGTCCGCGGAAGCGACCTGCTTGAAACGGAAAATCGCGCCGCCACCGCGTCTCAGACAAAGCTTGCCGTCAACTGGAACGATCCCGCGACGGTCGAAGTGACCGGCGAGGACAAAAAGCTCGGCTGGTTTCTGCACGCTCTCACCCGGGATGAGTGGCTGCTCAAACTGTATTTCCGGGTCGATAAGAAAACGTTCGACCAGGCAGACCTCGAACAGCGGCTGAAGCTGAAGCACGTTGACGATCTCGACGAGCTGGCGGTTTACGGTCGCGGCGAGAGGGTTCGCGTGAAGAACAGTCGCGGCCCGTTTCAGGAAGTGCTCGTCACCGTCCACTGGCTGCGGGAGATCGACACGCCTGAGTTCTGGCAGTTCCTGCGCGAGGCCCGTGACTCGTACCTGCGCCGTGTCGAAACCGCGTCCACCGACGTCAAGGACGTCACACCGTGGAAAGTGCTCGGCAGAAAATGGCACCTCATGCGCAAAGGATTTCCGGCCAACAAACAGGCTCGCTGGAAAGTCGAAACGCTTGAGGCTCTGTTCGCCCTGATGGAGAAACACGCTCCCAGCGGGAACGTCGTCTGGAATGAGCGGCAGTTCGTCCGCTATCGGTTTGCGAAAGGCAAAAAAGACTGGGCCGTCGTGAGGACCAAGTCGCGAACTCACATCGAGCTGGTCGTGATGCCCGAATCCGGCGAGATCGGCACGGGAGAAATCGCCGACGTCGCCAGTGAGTGCGAGGTCTTCGAGGCGAAAGACGGCCGCTCGGCGGTGAGGCTGAAGTTCCGGAATCTGGAACAGATTCAGTCACCAAAGCTGACCGCGTTTCTCAAACAGTGCCGGACGAAGTCGTGACCCTTGTAGCGGAGCGGCATCTCAGTCGCGAAACTCAACAACAGACGGAATCATGCCGCCGCTCACTCAGGCTCCTTGTACTCAGAGCGGGATTCCTGATTGCCTCACGGGGAAGCCCTCATGCGACTGTTTGCGATCGTTCCTGCCGCAGGGCTCAGCCGCCGGATGGGGCAGCCGAAGCTGGTGATGGACCTGCTGGGCAAGCCTGTCGTGCAGCGACTGCTGGAGACGCTGGCTCAACCGGAAGTCGTCGCGACGGCGATTGTCATGCGGAAGTCGGATGAGGATCTGCAGAGAATTGTTGCGTCGCTGAAAGCGCTCGCCGTTCTGCCCGGCGTCGACCCGCCCGACATGCGGGCCAGTGTCGAGCACGGCCTGGCTGCGATCGAGGAGCAGTTTCATCCGGACCCCGAAGACGGCTGGTTGCTCATCCCGGCCGACCATCCGACACTTGATGCATCGACGTTTCGTGATTTGATCAGGCACTGGGGAAATTCGAACGCGGACGTGTTGATCCCTCGTCATGCAGGGCGTCGAGGTCACCCGGCGTTCCTTCGCTGGAACCTTGCCGCTCAGATCCCGATAATCCCCAGGGAGCAAGGCATCAACTGGCTGCTGTCCAGGTCGAATCTGCACATCGAGCACGTTGAAGTCGACTCCGATAGCGTACTGCTTGACCTGGATACACCGGCGGATTTCGACGACGCGAAGAGGAATCTCGCGATCCGGAAAGCCCGGAAGTAAGACGGTCAACCAGCGGACCCTTGCTTTGTCTGGTGAACGCCGCCGACGGCATGCGATCTGCTCAGGCTTTGCTGTTCAACAGGACGGCTGCGGTGCGCGCAGCGTCCCAATTCTATTGACGATCAGGAACGAAGAGAATCATGCCAGTTCAACTGAAAGAATCCCTGGGCTTTTCCCGTGAATCCGCGACGGAATCGCCGGTGGAGAAGCGGAAGGATCTGATTCGATACATCGTGCTCAAGCTGCTTGCCAACGGTCTTCCGCATCCGCCTCTGCCCGAAGAACTGGCAGGATCGCTTAAGCCCGAACGGCTGATCGAGAGTTATCATGAGCGGCTGAAACTGCTGGACGCCGTCCGCTGCCCGGCCGACCAGCGGATCGAAAAGTTTCTCGCCGACCATTTTTCCGACTGCGATCTGGAAAGCCCGTTGAGGTTACCGGGCCGCACGATCATCCTCGATCAGCACGGGTTGTCGCGGGAACTGTCTCTGCCGGTGGACAATGACTCTTACTCGGACAGCCTTGTTTCGTCGTACCGCGTTCGCAACGGAGTGCTCCATAATCCGCTGAACGATCGCCGGACGACCAGCGGAACATTTCACGTGACGGACGGCGGGCTGCCGATTCCGCGCGACAAGTTTGTCGTGCCGAAGAAAACATTTGCGGCGCTCTTCCAGATCGCGCTCGATCCTCCGGACGCGTTCCTGGAGCTTCCCTTCACATCGGAATGCGACGTCCCCGCGCGGTCGTTTGTGTCACTGCTGCTGCGACCGCTGGTCTGCCCGGAAGTGCCGGGCGTCTGCATGGAAAAGCGAATGGAAGTTCGTTTCTTCGCGCCGGGTACGCTCGTATCGAATCTGGATTTCGTCGAGTCGATTTTCGGCAACGCTGGCGACCCGTACTTTCCGGACAACGACGCGGGTCTCGATGTCGAGCACTGGTCCGGACAGACTGGCTGTGTGATTCTCGCCCCGCACCTGACGACCGTTACGAAGAAGCAGATCGGACTTCCGCACATCGACAACGCGACACCGCGGCAGCGTGAAGATGGAATGTGCTGGGACAGCGAGGACGAACTTTACAACGGCGGCCAGGCGTTCAAGCTGACGTGCCGCACGGCGGAAGGCGTCATCGTGACGCTGATTGCCGACAACTATTTCGGCTACTGCAAGAAAGAAGTCAAAACGCAGATCAGCTACGCGGCTAACCTTTATGGCAATGTTGAGGAAGAACACGCCGGCGGCGCGATTGCATTTCCCAGCTTCAATCTCGGCAACAAATTCAACGCGGACTCGCGACGCTACAACAACCGAACGTTCGAAGATGTCGTGCGCGACTACTCCGAATGGATCGACGTTCGCCCGGAAGGCTACGGCGTCGACAAGAACTGGCCCAACCTGCTCTTCATTCCCGAGAACGCTCACGCGTCGGTTCAGGAGCAGCGCATCTGGTGGGAGAACGACGGACAGGAATCCTCAATCCCGATTCGCCCGGAAAACGTCTACATGACTCCGTCCGGGTACAAGCTGCGACTGGATAAACACCCGGCCGCACCCTCGTGGCGGCTGATCGGCACGCTTTCCGAAGGCGTCTTCTGTCACAAACCCTGCACCGTCAGCGGCGGTGGCAAGAGCGAGATCAGTAAATCGATTGCCGATTACATCCTGCACGGGTCGATTTTCGTCAACGACATCGAGAGCGACTTCAACCGCGTCCAGGAGATTTTCGATCGAGATTACTCCAACCGCTGGCGAACCGACGGCAGCGTTCAACCGGACTACTCGAAGCAGCCGGCACGAAAAATCCTCGATCCGCACCGAACACTCGGGAGCGTCATCAAGCTGCTGACTCCGTCGGTCGACTACACCGAAGAGTACAACCAGTGGCTGGGATCGATCTCGGGGGACATCTACGGGCTGGTGTTCGCGATCAAGCGGTTTCACTCCGGCGAAGAAGACTTTGACTGGCGATCGCATTTCAGTGTGGACATCGTCAACGGAATGCCGGGGCACGAACTGAAAATCGGAGACCGGAAGATCGTCGCCGACTTTCTGCGAGTGGGTCTGCTCGGCCAGAAAGTCTGGCGAATGTACCGGCTGCGACAGGACTTCGCGGCCGCGCAGAAGATTCAGACCGAAGACGACATCAGCGCTTCGGTCGTCGTCCCGGCTGATCGGCTGGACTATCTCGGGAAGTATTCTCCGCCGGCGGCCAGTTACAAATTCGTAGAGAACTGCGAGTTTCGGCTGTTCCAGCGTCCGGACGATGCCATTCACCGCGGCCTCGACAAGCAGACCGAAGCGGACCTCGCACGACGCGATAATTTCATCGTGAATTTCGAGCCGCTTTCGCGCGAGAATGTCGAGGAGATCTGCGAGCGAGCGATCGACTTCAGCACGTTCACCGCGCCGATGCAGCAACTGCTGCTGCAGTCGCGAGAGGAGCACGACAGTTACGTTGTGTGTTCGGCAACTCCACGAATCATTAACGGCGAGCCGAGCAAGAACCCGCGCTACCTGCAGACTCGCCCCGACGTCATGCAGCCGTTTCACCGTTACGTCGCCGAGATGGGTGTGCGGCTCTTTCGAGCCGTGCCGGCAGAGAGTCCGGTCCGCATCCCGGTTCACGCCGTGCTTCTCGGGCGACGAAACAATCCGGCCGACTACCAGAAGGGCTTCCGGCCGCTCGCCGTCTACAACCCGATTCACTACCAGGAACTTCCCGAACTGTTCATGGATTTCATTTCGTCGTTGACCGGCAAAAGTCCCTCGACCACCGGAGCCGGCAGCGAAGGGGCTCTCACCAAAGGTCCGTTCAACGCGCTGGCTCCGATTACCGACCTCAATAATACACTCGTCAGTTATCTGTTGACCGGTCTGGATGGGTTCTCGACGCCGGCCGGTCACATCGGATCGGACGTACGGGTCGACCATGACATCAGCCTGCTCATTCCGGAAATCTGGTGTCGTCTGAGCCCGGAAGAACGCGAGGCCCGTTATCTGATTGAGGAAAAACTTCTGGAGAAGATCAAGGATTATGAGTACGACGGGAAGAAGATTCCTGCCAGCCGTTTGGGCTACAGAATCACGTCGCGGTTCATTCGACGGTTTGTCGGACGCGTGTTCGACAACCCCGGCAAGGTGTTTGACTCGAAGATCCTGAAGCCGGAACTGCAGGATGAGGCGGCCTTCGCTGACGGCGTCCTGTTCATCGCGGAGGCTCACCAGCGCGTCGCGAAGAACTACTTTGAAGATGGCTCCGTTGAGATGGCGTGTCCTCCGCTGAAGGCTCTGCTCCACATCATGGCCCACGGCTCATGGGAGGGGCACGACATCAACTCGCCGGAAGTTCGTGAGCTGTTCACTCTGAAGAATATGCTCGATTCTGACTGGTACCGCACACGACTGGAAACGCGACAGAAGAACGACGTCAAACTCTGGACCCGGCACGTCGAGTATCTCACCAGGGTTTGTTCGGAACACGAGTCCGTCGAATCGGACGACAGCCTTGAGCTGAACCGCCGGCTGCAGTTCGCTCAGGACGAGCTGACGCGGGTTGCCACGCCCGAATACCTGACAGAGCTCTGGGGAATGCTCGGATGTGACACGCTTTAATTCAGTGGAGCGTTCAGGTTCGAGAGACGAATTCGCGGCCAAGGCGAGGGGTCGCGCCATCTGAATACGGAATCAAATCGGCAGATGCCCCCGACAAATGGCCGCTCAGGAGCCAGGCTCCGGCGCGGCCGACACTTCTTCCGCGTGGGCAAGGATGCGCTCGATCGTTCTGGCGACGTGCTCAATGGCAGCCTCGTTCTCAAGCAGAATCGGATGGTGCAGCATCACGCACCGCTCATCTGCAACGTCGGCTTGTGCCAGCTCGCCGCCCGTTCGGAAGCGGCGTCTGCTGTGAGTCCTGTGCAGCGATCTAAACCCGGGGTCGAGTGCCACGCCGTCAACGCGTAACGCGGAACACAGTCGATCTCGCGAAAGGCCCTCGCCCGTGTACTGAAATCCGACCTTGTAAAATGCTGGCTGCGACGACGAAGGCTCTTCGAGTGACAGCGGGGCGAGCGGTTTCAGGGGCAGGTTGAGTTTCTCAATCAGCCGGGCAAGGTGCGATGCCTGCCGGAGTCGCGTCGCGTTCATTTCGTCGAGCTGCCGAAGCTGAGGCAGCAGCACGGCCGCCTGGAGTTCCGACAACGGGTAAGCCTCGTTACCGCGATGTGTGTAAAGCCGAATCCGCTGAGCGATGTCCGCACGGTTTGTGAGCACCGCGCCACCTCGACCCGAGGTGAGAAGTTTGCTGCCTCCAAAACTGAGCACGCCGACATCGCCGGCCATTCCCGCGGGTCGTCCGTCGCCGTTTGAGCTGACGGTCGCGCCGGTCGCCTGGCACGCGTCCTCGATGACGACGAGTCCGTGCCTCGCTGCAAATTCGCAGACGGCCGTCATGTCGACGAGGCCACCGTGCAGGTGCGAGGCGATGATCGCCTTTGTTTTGTCGGAACGAGCCGCCTCAAGAGACCCGGGATTCAGTTGCCACGTTTGCGGGTCGAGATCGACAAGAACCGGCACGGCGCCGATCGCCAGCACGTTCTGAAAGTTCGCTTTGAAGTCGTACGCCGCGAGGATGACCTCGTCACCCGGTTCGACTTTCGCGCCTCGCAGCGTGAGCTCAACAGCCACCGTGCCGCTCGCACAAAGCTGCACATTCTCGGCCGAGTGGTAATCCGCAAGCGCCTCGACAAGATCCCGACAGTGCGGCCCGTGATAGCGTCCCCAGGAACCGTCCTGCATTGCCCGTTGTGCCGCCTCTTCGACTTCGAGCCACGGAACCGGCGGCCAGGAAGGCGGCTTCGCAAATGCAGGCTCGCCACCAAGGATTGCGGGACGGTCAGGTTCTGTCATGAGGATTCGCCAGCAGAAAAAGCGGCATCGCCGCAACCAGACTCCGAATCTGCGGTGGATCGCAGAGAAACATCGGAAAGGAGTCCGACTGTGTTGTTGCCTCAAGTGGTGGAAAATGTGTTGATGCCGTTTGCCTGGGCGTTCAGTCAGCCGACGCTCACAGGATGCTGGTCATCTGCGTTGGCACCATTCTGGCGAGAGGACGACGGACTGTCACGAATATCGTCTGGACGATGGGCGAACTGGCCACCGGTGACTGCTCGGCGTTTCATCGCGTATTCAGTGGGGCTCCGTGGAACATGCGGCGGCTCGGGAAGACGCTGGCCACGTTGCTGGTCGAACTCGTGCCCGAGGACGAGTGGGTCGTGCTGGCGGTCGTCGTGAAGTTTCCCTTCGCCACCAGGCCGTGGGCTTTGCCCGGGCTCGCGGCGCTGAACCGGCCCTGCTTTCATCATGAAGCGGCTCTGGGTGAAACCGAGCGCTGTGTTTTCTGACCGCCGTATGCAAAGGGCCCTCCCTCGAACAAATTCGGCTGCACGATCTGTCTCCAGGGGCAGGGTCGAGCGACCAGGAAGCTCGATGTGCACGCCGCGACTCTCGATCGGCGAGGCCACAATCTTTCGCACTGGAAAGAGCCGCTGCTCACAGGAAACATGTTCGACACAAGCTGCGGCCGGTGCCACTACGAGAACGATCTCTACGGCGGCCAGTCCGATCTGTGCGGTCAGGTGCATGCCATCGTTGGAGAATCCCGCCATTGCTCATGGCGAGGGTGCCTGGCGGGCGATCCAGACGCTGCAGGGGGAGTGGCGGGCGATTCGTTTGGAGACGCTGCCCAGCAGGAATTTGTCGATCGCGCTGCGGCCCGTGCTGCCGACCATGATCAGATCGGCTTTCCAGTTGCGGGCGACTGTCAGGATTTCCGCACTCACGTCGTCCGCCTCGCGAACCCGCACAGATATGTGGGAGAGTCCGCTGGCCTTCAAATGTTCGGCAGATTGCGCGAGCGATTCTTCGGCCTGCTGTTTCTCCCGTTGCCATTCGTCGCTCATTTTCTGCAGGATGTCATTACGGAACAGGGAGATGAGGCTGTGGACGGACAGCAGCATGATCTCCGCCTTGCTGCCGAGCGGCAGGTGAGCAAGCGACTCGACCGCTTCATTGGATGCGCGGGAACCGTCGCAGCAGACAAGGATGCGGAGTTTCTCCGATGCCGTTTCGTCGGCAGCCTGGACCGCGGCATCTCCCGCCGGTTCGTCAGGCTCGGTTGGCTTGTGTCCGATTAGAACGGAGCAACGCGCGTACTTCGCGATTTTTTCAGAAGTGCTGCCCAGAAAGAATCGCTCCAAAGCGTTCAGGCCACGAGCGCCGAGGACGACAAGATCGGCATGCTCCTCTTCAGCGAAATTGATGATCTGATCGGCGGCGTGTCCGTCGCGAAGCTCGGAACGGATCGGAAGAAAGTGTGGGGCCAGTTTCCGCATCTCGACCTGTAACAGCGATTTCGCCTGCCGAATCTGTTTCTCGCGGACGCTTTGAGCAATGTAATCACGAAGAGACTCGGAGTACGTGCCGACTTCGAGTTCCTCGGCAACGCTCAACAGAACCACTTCGGTTGTCTGTGGCAGACACAGTCGAGTCACAAGTTCCAGCGCGAAGTCCGAATGAGGTGACCCGTCGACAGCAGCGATGATTTTCATGGGCTTGCACTTTCAGTCAGATAAGCAGGCCGTCAGATACGCAGGCGGTCAGAGACGCAGGCTCGCTGCGAGCCGCAACGATGTCATCAAGCATCGGCGACGCACACCGCGTCAAAATCGATCGGGCAGCGAAAACCGGCCGGCTTGATGGCGAGGATTGAGCAGGTCAAGTTGGCCAGAACGCTCTCTGCGGTATTTCCCATCAGAATTCCAGACAGGCCGCTTCGAGCCTGCGTGGCCATCACCACAAGGTCCGCGTGATGCTGCTTTGCGACGGCCTCAATCACTCCGTGAGGCGGACCGGTGACAATGTGGCAGTGTTTCTGATCGACTTTTTCATTGAGCCCGGTCCGACTGAGCATGTCGTCAAATTCCCGATGCGCTTCGGCGAAAAGCTTCGCCCGAAATCCGTCGACGTCATCCTCAGGAATGGGGATCTCACGCAGAACCGGTTCCAGTCCGGCGGGAACGGCGTGCAGGATGTGCAGGTCCGCTTCGCACTTTTCAGCCAGCGACCAGGCAATCCGCAGTGATTTGTCTGCTGTCTCAGAAAAGTCGGTGGGGGCGAGAATCGTGCCGACCCGCCCTTCTTCAATCGGAGAAGTGACCCACACGGGACACGGGCACTTTCTGATCAGACGTCGTCCCGTACTGCCAAGCAGCAATCGACCGAGCGCGTGCTGATGGTGGCTTCCGACCAGAACCAGATCGTGTCCATTCGTGACCACAGCCTCAATCAACTTCAGCCAGGCAGGGCCGTCCGTTCGGACCTCGTTCGCCTCGATGCCGTGTGACTGTGCCTCGGCGACCAGCCCCGCCATGCGAGCTCGTGCCCGTTCGTGAATTGTGTCCACCACGACCTGCAGCTGTTCCATCTCCACGAGGCTGCTGGTTTCCCGCACGTCACCCAGGCAGGGCATCAGCGAGGCCATGAACGTAATTCTCGCGCCAGTGTGCTGCGCCAGCCAGAGGGCTTTGTTGACTGCCGACCGGGTGGCCGTAGAGAACTCGTGCGAGAGGCACAGGTCACCGTCCGCCAGGTCCACACCGACCAGTATGTTGTGAAATCGGTCCATGATATTTCCTCCAGCAGACGGGTCTGGCCGACGCTGATCGCAAAGGCCGAGACTGGCCCGATGTGTCAGCCTTCGACGGCTTCAGCCATCGGGTCAAACGTGGCTGCCAGCTCCCGTCCCGGGTGCAGCGTCAGAACAGGGCACGGTGCCGATCGAACAACTCGCTCGGCGACACTACCCAGGAGCATATGTGCGGCCATGCCTCGACCGTGCGTCCCCATGACGATCAGGTCGATCTCGTGCTCTTCTGCAAATCGAGTGATCTGCGTCACGGGATGCCCGAATTCATAATGTCGTTCGATCTGCAGATCGGGATAATCTGCATCGTCGATCCACAGTTGTAATCCGAGCTGTGCGTTCTCCTCGAAGACAGATGGGGGAGCGACATAGCCTCCCAGCGCGGCGACATGAAACACGGGCATCTGAATCGAGTGAAACAGCAGCACCGTTGCCCCCAAATCTTTTGCCAGCTGGAGCGCGTACTCAGTCGCCTCGCGCGAGGGAGCACTGAAATCCGTCGGAACAAGAATTCTGCGAATCGACATGAGACTCTCCGTGCAATACAGGCTCAGTGAGACTGCTCGTGGTCAAAGGATTCGATGATCACACGAGCCCGATCGACATCGCCGGCTCGAACGAGCAGCCGAATCGGCAGAATGCCGGCGAGGCCTGCCTGGTTCTCGCCTTCGATCCAGCACGAAATGCCGTCCTGTTGAAGGTGAGCTTTGATGATCTCTGCGAGGTTTGCGTCCGGCACCGAGTACACTTCGACCCAGCCCATCGCATGCGCGTCCGGCGTCATCCCGGAAGTTGAAACGGCCATGGCTCTCTCCTGTTGCTGAGCGGAAAATGGAGCGTCCTCTGGCTGACAACGCAAAGTCCGTGCCGCAGTGGATTGCAAGTTGCAGGGGTGCCCGCATCAGTTGCAGTTGTCGAAAGTCGCTCGCACTCGACGTCAGGCCCGTCGTTAACTATTGAGTCCAGCGTGCCGATTCGCACACAACGAGCGAACTGGAGCGCGACAGCTCAGGAACCGCCGATGACTCTTTATGAATGGTCGCTGATCGGAATTGCGGGTTCGTGGCTGATCCGGCTGACGATAATCCCAGTGGTGGTGACTCAAAAAGAGTCGCCCTCCACGAGTCTTGCATGGCTGATGATCGTCTTCTTTGAGCCGTGGATTGGCCTGGGCCTCTACGTACTGCTCGGCCAGGATCGACTGGTTCGGCGTCGACTTCGGCTGCGCTCACTCGCCAGACGGTTTCAGTCGCCCGTTCCCCCGGACGTCGCGGGCGGACACGCTGATGCAGGGCAGCTCGAAACAGGGGCGGAAACCAGCGACAGCCAGCTTAACCGGCAACAGCAGACGATCGCCTCTCTCGCTAAAGAAGCCGGAGCGTTGCCGGTGACTGACGGGAACGCTGTTGAACTTGTGTCCGAAACCCTGGCATTTATTGACGGCCTCATCGCAGACATCGATTCCTCGGAGCATCATGTCCACTTGATGTTCTACATCTTCGAGGATGACGAAGTGGGAAGGCTGGTGGGCGAAGCGCTGATCCGCGCTCGACAACGTGGTGTGGAGTGCCGGTTGCTCGCGGACGCCGTCGGGGCAAGGTCGCTCTTCGGGCCTCTGGCTGCCCGCCTGACTCAGCATGGCGTTGAGACTCTTGCTGCGCTTCCGGCGAATCTGTTTCGAAGAGGGCTCGCGCGGCTGGACCTTCGGAACCACCGCAAGCTGGCGGTGATCGATGGTCGAATCGCCTGGACTGGCTCGCAGAACATCGTCGAGGAATCTTACGGGCACAGTAAAGCGGGCATCTGGCACGACCTGATGGCACGCATTACGGGCACCGCCGTGTGGCAACTGCAGGTCATTTTTCTCGAGGACTGGTACCACGAAACCGGCCAGCCACTGCCAGCTGAAGAGAACTACTTCCCGCGATCCGCGCAGCCAACGCGGTCAGGCTCGGTCGCTCTCCAGGTCGTCCCCACCGGTCCGGACCGACCCACGGAGCATTTTCAGCATCTCATGGTTGAGGCCATTCACTCAGCACAAGATCGAGTGACGATCACCTCGCCGTATTTCATCCCGGATGAGCCGCTGATGTGTGCGCTGCAACTGGCGGCAGCACGCGGAGTTCAGGTTGAGGTCATCGTCCCCGCTCGGAGCGACCACTGGATCGTCGATGCGGCGGGCCGATTCTACTGCGGCCAGCTACTGAATTTCGGCGTCAGCATATTCTTGTTTGAAGACGGGCTGCTGCATTCCAAAACGCTGACGATCGATGGCGAGCTCGGCATGTTTGGTTCCGCAAACTACGACGTTCGGTCATTTCAGTTGAACTTCGAACTGAACGTACTGCTGTACGATGAGCAGGCCACACGTGAGGTGCGCGAGATTCAGCAGCGGTACCAGGCTTCTTCTCGCGCGCTGACGAAAGACGAGTGGCAATCGCAGCCACGCTGGAAACACCTCGTGTCCAACGTGGCTAAACTCTTCAGCCCTCTGCTGTGAGTCGCTCGCCAGGAACAGCCTGAGAAGGCGGTTCGCCGCGTCGTTACGAGGCCCAAAGCGGTCATCGGGCCGCCACATATTCTTCAGGCTGAATCGCGAAGCGGTCCAGTAGCCGGTACAGCTTGCGTCGGTGGATGCCGAGGGCTCGGGCCGCTTGAGCTTTGTTGCCGTGGTGCGTGTGCAGAACCTGCAGGACGTGAGCTCGTTCCAGGTCCTCGAGCCTCTCGCTGCTTCGTACGACGGCGGCGACGGTCGTGAGCTCGCCACCTGTTCCGGTGACTTCTCGCGGCAGATCCTCGAGCTGTACACAGCCGTCTTCGGCGAGAATCGTGGCCCGCTCGAAGACGTTGATCAGCTGCCGGACATTGCCTGGCCAGTGGTAGCGACACAGCACGTCCCGGGCTTCGGGGCTGATTGTCCAGTCGTGTCCAAGGAAGTGATCGAGCAGCTCTTCGACGTCGCCTTTGCGTTCCCTCAGTGGTGGCAGCTCGATCGTCAGCACGTTGACCCGGTAATAGAGGTCCTCGCGAAATGTGCCTTCGGCAGCCATGTCACCAAGGTTTCGATTCGTTGCCGCAATCAGTCGCACATCGACGCGTCGCTCTTTGTGCGAGCCGACTCGACGCAGCGAACCGTCTTCGAGAACCCGCAGCAGTTTCGGCTGCAGGCCAAGCGGCATCTCGCCGATTTCGTCGATGAAGATTGTGCCACCGTCGGCGACTTCGAACAGGCCGGGAGTTGTCGCGGTGGCTCCGGTGAAGGCCCCTTTTTCGTGGCCGAACAGCTCGCTTTCGACAAGCTGCTCGGGCAGAGCCGCACAGTTGATCGTGACAAACGGTCGGTCCGCACGCAGGCTGCTGACCTGCAGGCCGCGTGCGACCAGTTCCTTGCCCGTGCCACTTTCTCCCTGGATGAGAATGGACTTGTCGGTCGGGCCAGCCCGCTCGATCAGACGATGGACCTGCTGCATCTGCGGCGAACTGCCGATCATTCGCACCTTCGGCCGAGTCCGCGCGATGACCTGTTTGAGCTGTTCATTTTCCTTCTGCAGCCTGCCCCGGTCGAACGCCAGGCGGCAACGTTTTTCCAGCTCTGGCAGCGGAAACGGTTTGGAGAGGTAATCGTACGCGCCCAGCTTCATTGCCTGGACCGCGGTCTCGACCGTCGCCTGTCCGGTCAGCATCAGAAACTGCGCTTCCACGTTTTCCCCGCGGAGTCGATCAAGCAGCTCCAGCCCGTTCATTCCAGGCATGTTGAGGTCGATGACGGCCACATCGAACTGCCGGCTGAGACAGAGCTGCAACGCCTGATGCGCATCCGGAGCCTCGGTCACGGTGTGACCGTTCCGCGACATCCACATCGCGCAGGTCTCCCGGAACTCGTTGTCGTCCTCAACCAGCAGCACGTTCATCGATTTGTCAGCGGGATTTGGCATCCAGTGTTCCCCTGTCGAACGCTCCCTCAAAATAACGCTCGACTCTCATTCTACAGGAATGGCTCCTCGGCGGTGACGGTCCCGCAAAAAACACACCGGGATCGAAGAGAGCGGGGAGCTGTGGATCACGCCAAGCAAAGCACATACCGCCGTAACACGGATCGCCTCTGACAGCGATGTGAACGTCAGAGGCTCCCGCTGACGCACTTAGGCAGCGAGACTCTGATGTGCGAAATCGCTCAGCGTGTGTGCTGGTTCGCTCGCTTTGTCATCCGCCCCGTCCGGCAGCACTGGAAATCTTCCTGGCACCTTGTTTGCTTCTGAGAATCCGGACCAGAGTGCGGCGTTTCGCCGTGGCACGTTGCAGCGTGCCTCGTCAGTTCCACGAGAGACAAGGAGCCCGCCATGGCCACCGTTTCTACACAATCTTCCGCCGGTACGGTCGGCAACTTTGTTGATGACCCCACGTTCGAAGCCGATCGGCAAAACGATTGCGAGCTGTTCCCTGCTGAAGAAATCTGCCAGTTTGCGGCTGACGACGAGGAGGCGGGGCGGCGGATTGGAAAAATCCTCGCCAGTCTGTTCGTCTATACGCTCATAGCAATGTCAATCGTCACCTGGTGGACGTTTCGCGTGGTTCAGCCGTGACCGCCGGAGCGTCGATCGCAGGCGACGAAGTCAGCGGCAAATCGGATCGAGGACCGCGACGAATGGACCTGAACCGGCTCTTCGAGCTGTACGAAGAAATGCAGCGGTATCTTGGCTGGGAGTCGGCGGATGCCGATCGTGTCGTATCTGCCAAGGCGATCGTTGAGCCGGCGTTCGCTGAAATTATTGACGACTTCTACGCGGAACTTGCGCGACACCCCGAAGCCTCTCGCGTGATCACGGGCGGGCTCCAGCAGGTGACGCGGCTTAAGAAGACGCTACAGGCCTGGCTGAACGACCTGTTCGACGGGCCGTACGATTTCGAATTTGTGGAGCAGCGATTTCAAGTTGGACGCCGTCACGTCGAAATCGGGCTGAGTGCATTTTACACCCAGGCAGCGCTGGGTCGCATTCGGATGCGGCTTCAGGACAAGCTCGCAGCTCACTGGAATGGACCCGCTGGTGAGCAACACCTCGCGGCACGAGCACTCAACAAACTGCTCGATCTCGACATGACGATTATTGAGTACGCCTACCAGACGGAATTTGCGGTCCGCGAGCAACAGCACGAGCGGCTCGTCACGCTGGGAAAAGTGTCCGCGGGGATCGCTCACGAGCTGCGCAATCCGCTGAACGCGGTCAAGACTTCCGTCTACTTCCTGCTGAATGCGACCGACCCGACTCTGGAAAAGACGCGCGAGCATCTGGAGCGGATCGACCGTCAAGTCGGTATTTCC
The DNA here is from genome assembly GCA_027623235.1 of Planctomycetota bacterium. Taxonomy (GTDB): domain Bacteria; phylum Planctomycetota; class Planctomycetia; order Planctomycetales; family Planctomycetaceae; genus JAQBVJ01. Next base: position 3,616 of record JAQBVJ010000109.1, on the reverse strand, counting down.
GATTCGGTCATCACGGCCCTGTCGCGGTTTGCCAGACTCCCTGTTCCGATTCTGCTGCCGATCAACGTTTGTGATCTCGTGAAACAGACGCTCGAAGCCAACCCGATCCCGGAAAACATCGATCTTGAGGTGAACCCTCCCGACGAAGCGGCCACCGTCGCGGGCGATCGCGAGCAGCTGCAGATTGTGCTGGGCAATCTCATCCGCAACGCCTGCGAGGCCATGCCTGATGGCGGGCGTTTGACGCTGCTGGGCGAGCTTGCTTCGACCGCCGACCCGGCCTCAGACGATCCGGAACAATTCGCCTTCAGCGTGACCGACACGGGTTGCGGAATCACCTCCGACATCCTTCAGCGAATCATGGAGCCACTGTTTTCAACCAAAACGCGAGGCCTGGGGCTCGGGCTGGCTCTGGCTCAGACGATCATCGAGCGCCACGATGGCAAATTGACCGTCGAAAGCCAGCCTGGCAAGGGCACGACATTTACACTCCTTCTCAACGTGGCACGCTGATGATCGTTCGCGTAAAGATCCCCTCATGAATGATGCCCGCCCACGAATTCTGATCGTTGAGGACGAACCGGACACGCAGTCGAATCTGATGGATATCCTCGACATGTTCGGCTTCGAGCCGCTTGCCGTCGGCAGTGGAGAGAAAGCGCTCGCGCATCCGAATCTTGCCTCGGTCGACGTCGTGTTGCTCGACCGGAAACTACCGGACTGCATGGCGGAGGAATTGCTTCCCAGGTTGCGTCTGGCAGTTCCCGATGCCGGAGTGATCATCGCGACGGCCTACGGCAATCTGGACAGCACGATCGGCGCATTGCGGCACGGCGCGTCCGACTACCTGATCAAGCCAGTCAATCCGGATGCGCTGCGGGCATCGATCGATCGTTGTCTGGAACGGAAACGGCTGGAACTCGCCCGGCGGCACAGTGAATCGGCATTTCGGAATCTCGTCGAATCAGCGGGCAGCGTGATCCTCATCGTGCGTCACGATCGGTCGATTGCCTACCTCAATCCCTATGGCGAGCAGTTCACCGGCCGGTCGTCGGAGTCGGTCATGAGTCGGGACTGCCTCCAAACGTTTCTGGGGCATGAGGACACTCGTCCTTTCGAGACACTGTTTCGACGCATTTCTCGCGGGAAGCCAGTTCCCGAATTCGAAATTGAGGTGATGTGCGACCAGAAGCAGCGGCACTGGCTGATGTGCAATGCCCGGCCGCTCGACGATTACCACGGCGAACCGGCGATCCTCATCATCGGGCAGAACGTTACAGCACGGCGCGAAGCCGAACGGCAACTGCTGCAGGCCGAACGTCTGGCGGCGATCGGAAAAGCGATGACCGGTCTCGCTCACGAGAGTCGCAACGCACTTCAGCGCAGCCAGGCGTCGCTCGACATGCTCGCCTCAGAATTGGCCGAAAACGATTTCGCCATGAAGCTGATCGAGCGGATTCAGACGGCGCAGGATGATCTGCACCGGCTGTACGAAGACGTCCGCGAATACGCGCGGCCCATTCACGTCGACCCGAAGCCCGCGAATCTTGATGAGCTGCTGCAACTCGCCTGGGACGAGCTGGTCGTGAAACGCCAGGGACGAAAGACGTCGCTGCTGATCAAAGTCGACACGGACTGCACGGAGTGTTCTGTGGAGACATTTCTGATTCGCCAGGTGTTTCGGAATATCCTCGACAACTCGCTGGCGGCGTGTGACGACCCGGTTGAGATTGATGCACGCTTTCTGGACGAGACTCTCAACGGAAGGCCGGCGCTTGCCATTTTGATCCGCGACAACGGCCCCGGCCTGCCTGCCGAATCACGTCACCATGTCTTCGACGAATTTTTCACGACAAAGACTCACGGCACGGGCCTTGGCCTGGCGATCGTACACCGACTGATCACAGTCCACGACGGCACAATCGAACTCGATCCGGAAGTTCCGTCGGGCTTCGCGTTGAAGATTGTGCTGCCGCGACAACCGGACCTCCCCGAAATCACACAGATTTGATCCATGAGAGACTCACTCCTTTTTCTGCTGACGTGCCTGCTCATTCTGAGCCGGACTCCGGTGGCGACAGCGCAGCTCGAGTTTGAAAACGCGCCGATCAACTATCAGACCGCGCCGGTTCACGATCGAGTCACGAAGCTGATTGCTGCTCTGGATGCGGGAACGGCCGAACTGACCTGGGACGAGGATCACGGCTGGCTGCCTTCGGTTCTGAAGGCGCTCGACGTGCCCCGTTCGTCGCAGTTGCTGGTTTTCTCGAAGACGAGCCTGCAGTTGCACCGCATTTCACCGCTTCGCCCGCGGGCGCTGTATTTCAACGACGACACGTATGTGGGCTGGGTCCAGCGCGGCGACGTGCTGGAACTGGCAGCGGTCGATCCCACGCAGGGGACAATCTTCTACACACTCGGCCAGAAACCGGAACGTCCGGAATTCCGACGGGACAAGGGCAACTGCCTGATCTGCCACGCGTCACGTCGGACTCAGGGAGTTCCCGGGTTGCTTGTTCGCTCGGTGTTCCCCGCGCGAGACGGACAGCCGCATTTCGGGCTTGGCACGATCACCACAGACCATCGCTCGCCCCTGGAAGACCGTTTCGGCGGCTGGTACGTAACCGGGACTCACGGCAGTATGCGGCACCGCGGAAACGCCATCGCCGACGATCAACGGGAAGATCCGATCGATCCCGAACCGGGGGCGAACCGGAAATCACTCGACGAGTTGATCCGGACGAAGCCGTATCTGGAGCCCGGCAGCGACCTGGTCGCGCTGATGCTGCTTGAGTATCAGTCGCAGGCTCACAATGCGGTGGCACGTGCCTCCTTTGAGACGCGTCAGGCGCAGCATTACGACCAGGTCATGAACACGGCTCTCGGTCGGCCGAAGAACTTTCGCAGCGACGTCACGGAACGGCGAATCCAGGCGTCGAGCGAGAAGCTTCTGCAGTTCCTGTTTTATTCGGATGAGTTTCGCCTGACCGCTCCTGTTCGCGGCAGCTCCGATTTCACGAGAGACTTTCAGACGAAGGGGCCGCGCGACAAACAGGGCCGCTCGCTCAGGGACTTTGACCTCAAACAGAGAATGTTCCGCTACCCGCTGAGCTATCTGATCTATTCCGAATCTTTCGCGGCCTTACCGGACGCGGCGCGCGAGCACGTCGAAAGCCGGATGACAGAAATCCTGTCGGGCGAGGATCACTCTGAGGCTTTCGCACATCTGACGGACGAGGATCGGGAAGCGATCCGTGAGATCCTCCTCGAAACCGCGCCGGAGTTGTCGCAACGCCTTTTTCCTCCCGCTGAGTGAAGTGCTGTTCTTAACGTGCCAGGCCGCACATGAGTTGTGCTCATTCGCGCGCTCACCCAGGAGGATCGGGCAGAATTCTCGTTGCCGAAAAACTGGCGACTCTCCTCGCGTGACTTAATAGAACTGCGCAGCACTCAGTGCGGCATCGGCGCTGCCGCCTGGTCTCTGAATGGCACGCGAGCTGCTTTCCCTGGATTCCTCAACCAGTGCGACTCGAGAAGTCGCCCTCATCCCCAGGGCCAGCGCGCACTCTGGGGTAAATAGCAGATCTGGGACGAGGCAGACTGTCTGTCCAAGTGC
>JAQBVJ010000241.1 GCA_027623235.1 Planctomycetota bacterium | reverse complement strand
ACCAATTCATCGCGAAACACGCCGCCTTTTTCAACATCCAATCAAACACAACTTTCTACAGTAACTCTGTTGACATCTCGATCCCTCCTGCCTGCAATTGCGCTGACACTTGTTTGTTCGGTGGCCGACGCACAGCTCACATTTCATCGAGTCGCGAAATTTGATGATCCGAACGATCGCGCTGAAGTTGAAACCAACCGCAGGTTCAGGGGCGGGCGGGAAGTGGAGTTTACCGCAGACGGTGAAAGACTGATCTCTGCCTTCTACGGTTCTACGGTCCAGCTTTTCGATCTCAAAGGAAATGCGCCCATCGGAAAACCGATTAGAACATCCGGCGATGGCGAAGTTGGATTCGTCAACAACGACGTCGCTTACACCGCCGACTGGGGTTCGGTGCGGTTATGGGATGCGAAATCGGGCCAACAAATCGGCGAGCGAATCCCCCACGAACTTCGTGAAGACACCATCATCAGCCCAGCCATTGACTCACAGGGCAAGTTGATCGCGACTCGGGCAACCATGAAGTCCGTTCAACTGCGGAATGGAGCGACGCGCGATCTGATCGGAGCCCAACTGAATTATCCGGCCATCGTTCAATCGATTCGCTTTTCGGATGATGATCGACTGCTGTTCGTGAGGGCCGGAGGATCACTCCATGCGATTGATGTCAACACGGGAAAGGAAGTGGTGGGGCCGCTCAAGTCGGGGTGGCAATTCAAACATTTCCCAGAACAACAGAAACTGGTGACGGCCGAGCAGGTTGAAGGCGGCTTGTACCAGTTAGTGATTCGCTCCACTGATCAAAAGGATTGGCCAGAGACACATCGTTCCGATCTACCGGGAAAACTCAATCGATTGGTCGTTCTCGACGACAGCCGCGTCTTGGTGCAAGTCTCGAAGCAAGACTACACGCCTGGACTGTTTACCTTTGACCTGACTAAACCAGAGACCCGTATCGAGGTCAAATCGAACGCCGACCGCGCGTTCATGGTCGTCGTCGTTCAGGATAATCAGCACTGGATCTGCAGCAATGTCCGAAACATCAGCTGTCAAAGATTCGGTGAATCGGAACCCGTTTGGCAAAAGCAGATTCCGCCAAGCGGTTACGACCAGCAGCTTTATCCGCTCGACAATCAGCACTTCATCATCCGCGACAAGCAAGAAAATTTCCGTGTCTACAGAGTTTCCGATGGGGTTCAGGTCTGGACTCAAGCGGGCGTAAAACGCTTTAGCCTAAGCAACGACAGGATCGCACTCTGCACCAGCGATGGGGTCGAAGTGTGGGCAATGGAATAAGCAGTTGAATTTGCAGGCGAGTACGTTTTTAGACCGAGGAGCGATAGATCGCATGGACTCTCGCGGTTACGAATGGCCACCGAAATTCCTTGGATCACTTCGGTAACCTGAGCCTTTACTGCGTTAGGTTGCATCGACCTCGGCTGTCTCTCTGTCTCGTTCCGCCTGGGTTAACGGGTGTTGCTCTCGCTTAATCGCCCCCCCGGGTTGGCTGCGGGAAGTTGAAAGGACGTAAATCGAAATTAAGCCGCCCTCTGGTTGTCAGACGTCCAGGCGTGGGGCGAACAGCTTGCAACGTGCGTTGTGGGCACTAACGCGTGTTGCAGACTCTGGCTCGACGCGGAAGTGTGAGCTCCTGTCCACCAATAATTTCTTGTAGCGAGGCTCGCGACAGCCGTGGCCCTGGCCTCCTCCGACAATTGCATGGGCTAACGAGGCGCCATGATGCGATTGTACGGGAGCTCGAACAGTGTCGTCTGGTTTGCGTTGCGAGGCGAGCCGCTGACGCTGATCGTAATCAGTTGATAGCGGCGACGACCTTTATCCAGGTAAGCCACCGTTTCGTTGTCGGGTGATATTCGCACTGCCATCCCGCCAACGACGCCACCGCCGCGTCGCGCCCAGAGCCTTTCTCCGGTGCCGACCGACCACATCTCAACGTGGCGACGAAGTCCTCGATCATAATTCTCGCCCACGACCAGAAAACGATCATTCGTCAATGGATCGACGCCCGAAAAGTATTGCGCTTCGGCTGTCGGCACGAACATGTTTGGCGGTTCGTTCGAATCGAGCCGCGCGTGCCAGATTCTGCCAGTTGGCCTACAGCCATTTGTGGCCTCCTTGCAGAATCCTCCCACGGCGATCAGTTGCCGGCTGTCCGGCGTGAAGGCAATGTCCTGCGCAAAGCCGGGAGAAAATGGTATTCGCTGCTGCTCTTGCCAGTTGTCGGTCGAGACCACAAGCATGCTGCTAGAACTCTCGTTCGGTTTGAGCGAAACCGCCAGCATATCGCCGTCGGGAGAAAACGCGACGGCGAGACAGCCGATGCCATCGTCGTCGAGGCCGAACAACCGTTCGCCGGTCGCTGCATCCCAGACACTGCAAGTGCCTTTCGCAACGACTCCTTTTGCATAGGCAATCCCCGAGGCTGCCAGATACTTGCCGTCCGGAGACCAGGCCAGACTGTTGATGCGAATCATGGGCTCTGCCTCCGCGGGAAAGGTCCGGCGAGGCTCTGGCGTTCCAACTTCATAAATCGACACCGTGCCATCTTTGCTGCCCACGGAAAACACACCTGCGTCCACGGGTGAACATCGCAAGACATTGATTCGTCAGTTCGGTATGGCCGTGTACACCACTTCCTTCGACGTCACTTCGACAACTCGGATCTGATCACCCGATAGGGCAATTTGTTTTCCGTCCGGGAAGTAATCGAGGTCCGTCAGATAGTGAGTCTCAATCTGTCCCCGCCCGTATTGCGCGTGACATGGCTGCGTCGCAAAGCAGAGAAACACCAAAAGGCATGTCGCGACAGTCAATTCAACGGCACAATTGTGATTTGAAAAGTTCAACATATTCGTTGTTACCTTTGCGGATGTAATTGACATGACGACTCCCCATAATTCGGTCGACTTGATATTGATCTTCGCCGGGCAAACGAAAGAGGGAGACCAACGAGAGCCCGGTATCGACAGGAGTTGGTCGGAAACGGGGGAGCATTGTCGATGCGAAAGTCAATAGTAAACAATTCGCTTGAGCGACGAAAGCTCAGCAGACTCATACTGCTTGTGTATCGACGATGTCAGTGTGGCTCATCCAAGGCGATACCCGGTCGATTCACCCAAGCTGTAAGAAGCCAGATTTCGCAAGCCACTGATTAATGAAAGATTGGTTGTATTATTTCTCAACCGCGTGAAGCTGCACCATTCCTGTTTCCGTCCCAATGGCGACCTTCACCGTCCTCAATTTGTGAGAGTATCTGCGTAATGTCGGTCATGGGCCGGATTTTCATAAACACTTGCCATGACCGTGATTATACGCTTGCAGCCTTCTCAATGTGAGGTGGACCCCATTCTTCGGACCAGTCGGCGGGGTTTCTTAAGTGGATCCTGCGTTTGGTTTCAGCGGGTGTTGTGGACTTCCCAGGGGGTACGGTAGTCGAGGCCCTGGTGAGGTCGTTCGTGGCTGTAGAACTTGAAGTAACTGGTCAGTCCTTTGTGACAATCGGCTCCTGTCTCGTAGCCCTTCAGGTAAATGTCCTCGTACTTCACGCTTCTCCATAATCGCTCGATGAAGACGTTGTCCAAAGCGCGACCGCGACCATCCATGCTGATCTCGATCGACTTTGACTGCAGACGTTCCGTGAAGAAGCGGCTCGTGAACTGCGAGCCCTGATCGGTGTTGAAGACATCCGGTGTGCCGTGATCCAGCGCCTCGTCCAGGGCTTCCAGGCAGAACTCGACTTCCATGCTGTTCGACAATCGCCAGCTCACCACATGTCGGCTGAACCAGTCCATCACCGCCACCAGATAAAGAAACCCACGATGCAGCGGCACGTACGTAATGTCACTGCACCACACTTGATTGGGTCGGTCGACGACGATGTCGTTCAGCAGGTACGGATACACTTTGTGACCCGGCTGCGGACGGCTCGTCGATGGCCCGGGAGCCATCCCTTCCAGACCCATTTTCCGCATTAAACGCTGTGTTTTCTTGCGATTCACCGGCTGGCCGGTTCTCTTCGAAAGAAACACGGCCATGTTTCGCGAACCCCAGAACGGTGTCTTCAGAGACTGCTCGTCGAGCAG
>JAQBVJ010000240.1 GCA_027623235.1 Planctomycetota bacterium | reverse complement strand
ACAGTTCGATGGGTGGGGCAACGAATCCTGGCAGTGAAACATCTCACGGTTTGCCATTGGGGCAGGACGTGGCGAAGAAAAAATCACCGAACCTGACCCGGGGTTCCGCTCCGGGCGACGGCCCTCCGCTCACCCCGGGCTATACGCTGCCGCCGCTTCGCGGCTCGTCCCGGAAGATTGGAAGATTTCTGGCGTCGTGCTTTGTCCGTCGGAGGTCGCGTCTGACCAGGTGATCCGGCAGAGGCACTCAGACTCCTCTGCCGGTCAGCCAGAGATTCGACGGTCGGCTATTTGATTCGCAGCAGCTTGATGATCCGCCCGGAGACGTTCCAATCCTGGACGTAAAGATTTCCGTCATTGTCGAAGTACGAACCGTGTGTGCCGCTGAAGACTCCTTCAACCCAGTCTTCCTGTTTGATGCCGAAGCTTCTTCCTTTGCCCGCGTCCAGGTTGTGGCCGAGCACGGCGATGATCGTGTTGCTTTTGTCGAGGATGACAACTCGTCCGTGCAGGTCCGGCACCGAAACGTAATCGCCCTGGACCGCGACGGATGTGGGCATTCCGAGACCGGTGACGACCTCATCGATGTATTCTCCGTCGAGGCTGTAGTGAAGCAGACGCCCCTTGGGTGTGTGGTTCCGGTCGCAGATCAGCAGGCGGGGCGGCTCATAACGAGTGTCGAGGGTCATGCCGTGAGCCGTGTTGAACTGCTTGAGGCCGTTTCCTTTTTCTCCAAAGTGGCTGAGGTATTTTCCAGTCTTGTCGAATGTGAAAATGTGGTTACTCGCGTAGCCGTCCGACAGAATGATGTCGCCGTTCGGAGCGACGGTGATCGCTGTTGGAGCGAATGTGGTGAGGTCCAGTCCGGACTCTTTCGGGAACGGCAGCTTCAGAACGATGTCGCCGGTTTCGGCGTGGAATTTGATTCCCTCGGCGGCGGCGTTGCGGGCACCGTAAATGAACTCGCCGTCCTCTTCGTCGCGGATTTCCAGATCATGGATGCTGGAGTATTCCGGGCCGACAAATCGACGGATCACCTTTCCGTCAGGCGAGAACACGAACACACCGATGTTGGCACTCGTGTAAATGTTGCCTGCCTTGTCGACGACGACGCCACCATGAGTCGGTCCAATGAGGGACTTGCCGTCTTCGCCGAGTCCCCAGCCGGGAACGGTTTCAAACGTCATCGCTCCGGAACCCATCCGCACGGGTTGAGTTTTCTCAGCGGCCGGAAGCAGGCTGCTCATCGAGACGGTGACAGCAAGGCCAAGCAGAAAGTATTTCATAGTCAGGACTCCGGGTTGGTTCTTCATGGTTGTGAAGGAGCGATGCCAGAAACAAAACTCGACCGACAGCGATCAAGCGAAGAGCCGCGAAGTATCGGCTGGCAGATTCCGCATTACAACTCGCGATGCGTGCAGCGAGATTTCCGGCGGGCGTTTTGAAACACAGAGGCACGGAGATCACTGAGAAACAGTGAATGAGTTCAACTCTGTGGTCTCTGTGCCTCTGTGTTTCAGATCTTCCCACACACCGGAACAGCAGCGACAGGACACACCTGGATGCCATTCCGGGAAGAGCGTGGCGTGCCGCACTCATAACTTACTTGAACGATGCCTTCGTCACATAAACGTCGAAGCCGGCATCGCGATTTGACACGAAGCCGAGTCTCCCGTCGGGAGTCCACGCGGGAAAGTTATCGATTGCCGAAGATCGAGTGATGTTTTCCTCGCGGCCCGTCACGGGGTCGAGAATGTAGATCTCCAGATTCCCGTCGCGGTTACTTGTGTACGCAATCCGTTTTCCGTCCGGAGACCACGAGGGGTAGTCGTCGAGTCCGGGGCTCGTTGTCAGTCGGGTCAGATCGGTGCCGTCGGGAGAAATCGAAGCGAGCTCAAGGTCTCCCCAGCGATTCGTGGAGAACACGATTCGCTTTCCGTCGGGAGACCAGCTGGGATGCCCGTCAATGGCGGGGTCGCTGGTCAGGCGAAGCGGCTCTTTTCCGTCTTGAGCGGCTACGTACAGCTCCTGATTTCCGTGGCGGGTCGATGTGAACGCGATGCGTTTTCCGTCGGGTGACCAGCAGGGCGACTCCTCGTGCGAAAGCGATCCTTCCGTGACCGCAACCGGAGTCGGTTCGCGGGATTCAAAATCGATCCGGTGAACTTCAATGTCCCCCTGATTGGGGGACGCCTTGTCGTAGGCGAACAGCAGTTCCTTGCCGTTCGGCGAGAAGACCGCGTCGTATTCCGGATGCTCGGTTTTTGTGAGGCGTTCTTCTTTGCCCGACTCCAGATTGAGAAGCCACAGATAAATGGTTGCTCCGCGGTGTCTGGCGAACACGACGTGTTTCCCATCGGGGGACCATGCCGGCCGCTGCTTGAAGTAGCCATCGTTTGTCAGGCGAGTCAGCGTCGCGTCGCCAGTGGTCGGATTCCCCGCGGCCGGTTCGTCTGCGGACGTGACTCGCAAAAGAAATGCACCGCCGAGCAGAGTGACCAGCACCAGCAGGACCGTTGCCGATTTGCGACGCACCATGAATAAGCAACCCGTTAAAAAGGATTGTGGCACGGCCTTCCAGGCCGTGTTTTTTCAGAATTCCGCATGGGCAGGATGCCAATAGTGTTCGGCACAGTTCTTGCCTGACGATGCGATACTCAGTTTTTTGTGACACAGAGTCGTTTAACGTTGAGCCGCAGGCAAAATTGGAGCGTCGCGGCGCTGTGGAAACAAATCCGAGGGTGGCGGCGATGTCGCGGTGGTTAATCGCGAGCTCCGCCACCGAAGTTCTCGCCTCCGGCTCAACGTTAAACGACCGACGCAGATGCCGTGCCGGACAGTATTGGCAGGATGCCCATGTCACACTTCTTCAACGCACCATCAGACAAGTTCCTCGATCGGCGATCCGAGCGGCGTCAGTCCGCTGGCCGTCAGTTGAGTTGTTCCGATGCCGATCTGATTCAGAGCCGTCGCAAACAGGTCGGCCGGAGTCAGCGGGCGAACGATGGGATGATTCGCCAGCTTGTCGCTTTCGCCAATCACCTGACCGCTTTGGAGTCCGCCGCCGGCGATCAGACCGGAGTAGCACTGGTGCCAGTGATCCCGGCCGGACTTGCCGTTGATTTTGGGGGTGCGGCCGAATTCGCCGACGGCCACGACGACGGTGTCATCGATCAGGCCGCGTTCTTCCAGGTCGTCAAGGAGCGCGGACGCTGCCTGGTCGAGCATCCAGGCGTGCCGATCCTGGAACTGCTGAAAGTAGCGGTCGTGCATGTCCCACCCGCCGTCGCCAGTGTCCTCGACAGGCTCGACATGAGAGCTCCAGTTGACCTGAACGAAGCGGGACCCGCCTTCAATCAGCCGCCGGGCCAGCAGACAGCACTGACCGAACCGGAACCGACCGAACTTGCGTCGTACCGCTTCGGCTTCTCGTTTCAAGTCAAAGACGTCTCGCGCGCGACTGTCGGTCAGCAGCGAAAACGCCTGCTGGTAAAACTGGTCCATTCGGTCCATGACCTCGGAACGGTCGAGCCTGGCCGACAGCGAATCCATCGCGGTCAGCAGCCGCTCTCGCGAATCGAGGCCGCTCGGCGACAGGCCGTCGATCAGGTCGAGATCAGGAATGCGGACTCCCTGTTCCGGGTCGTAGTCGAGCCGGAAGGGATCGTGGAGCGTGCCAAGCTGGCCACCGCCCTCGCCGGCAATCGCCCGCTTGCCCTGATGAAGATGCCCGCCCAGCGTCATGAAACGAGGCATCTGTGTCGACGGGCCGAGCACTCGCGATACGACTCCGCCGAACGCGGGCTGCAGACTGCCCGCCATCGTCTGCCCGCTGAGGCTGATCGCGCCGGTGTCAGCTCCGGTCAGCCCGATCGTCCCGGCGATGCCGTGATCGTTCGAGGTGTGATGCAGAGATCGGATGATCGAATATCGGTGAGCACGCTGCGCGAGCTTGGGAAGCATCTCGCAAATCTGCAGTCCGGGAACCGTCGTCGAGACCGGCGCGTAAGGACCGCGGTATTCGACGGGAGCGTTCGGTTTCATGTCGAACGAGTCGACGTGACTTGGTCCTCCCCATAGCCAGAGCAGGATTACGGACTTCGGCCGCGGCCGATTTTCCGGTGCCGCCGCCGCTTCGTGCCGCAGC
>JAQBVJ010000108.1 GCA_027623235.1 Planctomycetota bacterium | reverse complement strand
ATCAATTCTTCCAAAGAAACCGCCGCCTGAACCAGCAACCCTCAAACACGACATTTGACAGTAACTCGTCAAGACCTGCTTCAAAGCAAGTGACTGCGCCGACCAGACAGTCAGCAGCGGGCGGGCACCAACAGACCGGAGTTCTTGACCGGCGATGGCGACGAACCGACGAGGCGGTCCTTGTCGAGCGAAGAATCAAGCCGGGGAAAATTCCAAAATGGAAGCCAGGCGAGGACAGGCATCTCGCCGGCATCCCATTTCGAGCCGACTGACGACGGCTTAGAACTTCCGAACCACTCCAACAATCACACCAAGCACCGAAACGGCACTCGTCGTAATCGGTTTTTTGTTCGAAGTGAGCGGCTCAAGCCGAACACCCTTTGGGTCGGTGAAGTAACGCCGCAGGACAGCATTCCGACCGTCGACCAGCGCGAGGACTCGATCGCCATCGCGACACGAACCCTGCTTGCGGATGATCACGAAATCATCTTTCCAGATTCCGTCCGCAGTGCAGGATTCATCTTTCACCTTAACGCAGCCGTGATCACCGCTTCCGAAAACGTCCATGAAGTCAACGACTTCACCTTCCTTCGCGGCTGTCAGTGGCGTATTCGCGGAAAGCTGGCCAAGCATGTCGACGCTTGTCGCACGCGACGGCTTGTCTGACAACTGAATCGCGCGAGACATGTGAGGCTCACGTGTAATGAGCCCCTTTTTCTCCAGTGCCTTCAGGTGACACATCACGCCGTTCGGCGAACGAATTCCGAACTCGTTTCCAATCTCCCGCACTGTAGGACCGTATCCCCGGTTGAGAATTTTGTCCTTCAGGAACTCATAAATGTCCCGCTGCCGCGATGTCAATGTCGCAAGCTTAGTGTTGCTGTTCATAGTGCGATGCCCTCGCTGTAAAAGAAACAAAGAACTCTTTGCGCCTGTCGAGTTAAGCTCTTCGCAAGAAGCTTACATCGACGTGCCCCCACGCCAACCTGAGGCACCTCATGCCCCCCGAGCGTGCAGATCACGCAAACCTTGATAGCTCGCATCCCTGCCGAGTTCTTACCATACGCATATTCATTAGTGTTGACAAGTCAAAGAGGATACGGGACAGAAGAATATGAGCAAGCCAGACACCGCGGCGTCGGGCGACTTAACCCCTCCGACATCCGACCGTTACCTGACTGTGCGAGCGACCGACCGTCGTTGCACATTAAGCCAGTGACAGGCGGGCGCGGGCAGACCTTCATGACCTCCGTCAAAGATCGTGACGCGGGCCGACCGACTCATCCGACGGAGCAGGATTCCGCGCGTCAGATCACTGTCCGGTGTCCTGTCTGACGCAAGGGGAGTGATGAGTTTCTTCGACTCCCACAACTGCGACATTTCCTCATCAGAAATCAGCTCAGTCTTGTGGGCCGCTGCGATCACGTTGAACGCCTTCAGCGAGTGTGCGATCGGCACCGAACCGGTGTGACCGTCCTGCACCCCGGCGTAAATATCGATCGGCAAATCTCCAGCGTTGTGAAGATGAAACAACGGAGACCGGTCCCGGTAGTCGGCATCACGTTTCGCGCTTTCACCTGGCGGGCCACCGAGCGACTTAAGAATCATCTGTGCATAGTTGGCTGGTTTTCCATCCTTCGTGTGGAAGCGGTACCACTCTGCGAGATCGCTGATTCCGACCCAGGCAGAAACCGCTGAAAACCGCTTTGGATGATGCCCTGCCATCAGCATCGCCATGTAACCGCCACCGGAAGTCCCGGCGAGGTAAACTCTCTCACCATCCACCTGAAATTGTGACTCCACAAAGTCCATCGCGTCGAGGATATCCTGCCGTGCAAACTTCGAACCGCACGCTTTGGGAGAATTATTCGGGCCTCGGAAATTCGCGTGCAGAAAAATCCAGCCTCGTTCAACCGCTTCTTCCTGCCACTTGCTGTTGTCCTGTTTGTAATTGCCGCTCCATGAATGCAGAAAAACCAGCAGCGGCGTTTTCTCTTGCGTGGCCACTTTGGGAGCCCAGAAGAGCACCGCCTGCCCCTCACCGTCGATCGAACTTTTCACCGTCGTTTCGACGAGTGCCGGAAGCTTTGGCGTCTGCTCAGGATCGGCAGCGACAACTGGCGAGCAAGACAGCAGCAAAGCCAGATACTGGATGACCAGCACGCATGGTGAATTCCGCACGTCGGATTCCTCGTTCGCAATCGTTCGGCGAATTGGCAATCAGCGGTTTTCAGAATCCGCTCGCTCAAGAGCAATCTGCAGAGTCACCGCTTCTATCAACTCCGTCGCCGACTCTTCGATTTCCAGCACGAAGCGATTGATGATGCTTGAGAAATAATTGAACGCCATGAAAGCCGGGATCCCGATAATCAGACCGAACGCCGTCGTCAGCAGCGCGACACTGATACCCGTTGCGGCGGACTCAACGATATTGGTCTCGCCCATTTTTGCCACGATGTCCTCGAAGGAGGTGATCATGCCCGCCACCGTGCCGAGAAACCCGAGCATCGGAGCCACACTGGAAACCGTCGCCAGAACGGGAAGGTGCTTTTCCAGAGCCGCCACCACATGGACACCATAATCGTCCATCGCCTTAAGAACCTGCTCTTCGGTTTTGGCCGGATCATAACTCAGGCGACGCATGACGAGGAACTTCCGTAGTCCTGCCGCAAGAATAGCAGGCACGGGACCTTGCTCGCGATCACAAAGTGTGAGCGCTTCTTCAATGCGGTCTTCACGCAGCAGCGTGAGCACCTCACCGCGAATTGCCCCCGAATCCACGGTGAGCATCTTCAGACTGCGAAAACGCTCGATAATGACACCTGCCGCGATGATTCCCATCAGAAGAATTGGAGCCATGAACCAGCCGCCCTGAATCAACAACCCAAGGGCTCCTGAATTCAGCATCTCCATCAGCATGATCATGAAATCGGAATCGCCAGGCTCTTCGGTGTCGTCTTCTTCGCCCGAGTCGATCCCGCCGTCCGTTCCCGTGCCGGCTTCGTCAACCTCCGGTGTCTCTGTTCCATCGCCTTCCTCGGCGGGTGCGGCCTTTTCGGCGGGTGCAGCTTTGCCGGGGGCGGCGGGAGCACTCGCGCCATCAGGAGCCTGCCCAAGTAACAGGGCCAGATAAAGAAGAAATGACATTATCAGCTCGGTAAGGATCAACGGTGGGTCAAGCGAAGTCAAAATCGAGGAGGCGGCAGAAGCCGCCTCCTGCGGGGAACTCTGAATTCCGCATCAAGTCTTAAGTCAAAAATCAGTTGCCATTCTCAACGCTGTTGGCTTCCGCTTCAAACTGCTGAAGCATTTCCGGCAGCGCGAGCCGACCGCGAGCATACTTCGCAGCATCCGTCGCGGGGTAGTCCCAGCGACATCGGTTGTAGCGGCGAAATGCTTCGCGATTATTGTTGCCGGTACGGTACGCTTCGCCCGACCAGAACAGAGCGTCGGCACACAAGGCATCGTCCGGAAAGTCCTTCGCAAATTCATCCCACGCCCCGCCGGCTGTGGCATATTCTTTCGACTTGAAGAAGCACTGCCCGACGCGAAATGCCATTCGCGACGCGTACTGATGTCCCTCGAACTTCTCCAGGAACTTCTTACCAACTTGAGCGGCTACGATAAACTCTTCGGCTTTGTAGAAGTGGTCACTTATTCGAATCATGACGTTGGCAATCAGAGGACTCTTCGGATACGTCGCAGCCAGCGTCACGTAAGCTTCCAGGGCCTCGTCGAAATCTCCCGACTCTTCGTGTGCCTGAGCCAGTTTGTACTGAGCATCCGCAGCCAGCGGATGATCTGGAAACTGCCGCACGATCTGCTCATAAGCGTCGGTTGCCTCATCCGTGTCTCCGAGCTCCTGGGCGAACTGACCAAGCAGATACAGAATTCGCGGCTGATACTTCGGATCGGGAAAATCTTCGATGACCTCCCGCAGAACTCGCCGACCCGCGGCCAAATCTGTCTTCTCTTCCTCAGACCGCCCGAGAGTTTTGTGGCTCTTGAAGAGTTCGAAGTAGCTTTCGGCAATATGAAACTTCGTTTCAACCGCGAGCTTTTCATTCTTGAATGTCTTACTGAAGGCCGACACAAGTCCGTCGGTGCCGATGACAACCGGGAGTTCGGCCGTCAATTCCAGCGTGCCATCTTCGGAACTCGCGGCCGGGTCGAGGTACGTCACCGTCAGTTTGTCCCCGAAGTAAGTCTCAATAATCGGATTCGCCGCGTCGAGATTTCCGACCTTCGGCTCTGGATTCGACTTCAGAGTCAACGATCCCGTGAAGACCCCACTGTGAGCGAGCGTTTCAATAAGCGGAACGTCTTCCTTTTCTCCCAGCGTGGAAGTCACCACCACGATGACCGTGTCCCGCTCGTCCGACGAATCGCGGTCCGCATCGCTGACCATCAGGAAGAGTTTTTCCCCGACGTGAAGGCTCTCAATTGGCCTTTCGTAATCACGATCCACCGAGGCCAGCACTCCATTGGAAATCAGACGGCCGAATCCGGACAGAGCGAGCTTCTTGCCGTCAGGACGACGTTCATCCTTGTAGATGGCTTCAAGGCGATCTTTACCGGTCAGGTTGAGCACCCGCGCGACAAGTCCGCGATCGAGTTCAGACATCCCGCCTTCTTCCTCTTCATCGAGCTTCCCGCCACCGATCAGGTTCCGTGGCATTTCCGAAGTCACAGGAATCACACCGGCGCTGCCCTTGCTGCCAAGCTGCATCACAATCTGGCCGATGAATCGGCCTTCTTCCAAAGCCCACTCGGCGGCATCCTGGTTCGGCACTGGTGTGTAGGCTCCCGAAATGACGCAGCGAACGTCGGCTGTGGCACCGTCTGAAGTCGTTACTGTCACGATTACTTCGCTCAGACTGTCCTTGGCCGAATCAGGGTCGACGACTTCAACAGTCAGCGGAGCCTCAAAGGCCACTTTCGTCGTTTCGGCATCTTCCGCCGGCGGATCAAAAACAAAACGGGGCGGCGCCGTCGAATCGGCAGGCCTCGGCAGAGATCGAGACTGCAGGACTCGAATCCGCCCCTCAGTCGGGCGAGTCACGTAGACGACCGAATCACGCGGAACCGAGTGCCCCGGGAACGTGTTCTGTTCATCGAGGTAGCGGATGTTGATCCGGTCTCCGGTCTTGACGACAAGCTTGTCGCCATCGACTGCCGCCGAGGTATCCACTTCTTTCGTGAAGAGACCCGAGTTCTCTTCCGTCTCTGTCGCGACGAGTTGAATCGGCTCGCCATCATTGATGCTGACCTCAAAGCCAACTTTATCGCGAGTCACTGTGACATCGCGGTCGTAGTCAAGAATCTCCACCACAACACGTTCGCCAGGATCGACTCGCTTCAGCCGTTTACGCACGGTCGCGACAGCGCCGTTGTTCGTCCGGGCGAAGTCGTAGGCGATCGGAGAAACCGAGCCGTTGAAATAAGTTGCCTGAAGCTTGCTGGTCAGTAGCCGCGATCCGCCCGAGTTCACCTGCGTGACCTCATCGGTGTAGCTCGCTGTCACGACGTCGCCACCGGCGATTTCCAGCACGGAGTTCTGCGAAAGAGCCAGCACATCCGCTTCGGTCGGAATGATCGGAGCGGTGCCATCTTTCGAAATCTCGACGTGGCTGACCGCGACTGCTTCGCCAAGATACTCATTGATGACGAATCGTGTGTAGCGAACGTCGATTGGGTCGAAACGAAAATCCCAGGCAGCGTCTGAAAGAATCAGTCGCGAGCCGTCCGCCGGTCGCAGCTCGACGCTGCGAAGATTCATGAGCCCGCCATTGGCAATTTCAACCGGACGGATCGTCAGTTTTGTCTTGCCGGATTCATCAACGGACACTGTCCCGAATCGATGATCACTGAAGGTCGTCCAGTTACCCGTTGCGGGAATGGTGCCAGAAATGTGCTGCGTCCCGAACTCAATACGGAATTGCGAGCCACCAGACTGGGTCGCGTAATTCAGCCAGACATCATAGACGCCGGGTGCCGCCTCGATTTCCCATGATGCGACATCCTCAACAGCCTGCCAGTACCCGACCTGCTTGACTTCGCCGACCGGATGCAGCCCGAACTGCTCGGTCTTCTTAACGAACTCGGTTTTCTCGAGGTCGACCGAAATCGCAGCGGCGACGGCAACAACCGGCGCTGCCTTCTTCGCGGCTTCCGCTGCCACGAGGTCTGCGGCCTCGGTCAAATCGAAGTCTGATGTCAGGAACGGGACGAGTGCTGTGTTCTGCCGATTAAGGTCAGCGCGAACTCGCAATGCTGAAACCTCTTGCGTTCCTCCCGCCGCCGCTGAAAAGATCGTCAGGTCGTGCAGTCCGGCGTCGAGCCAGACGTCGACAGTTTGCCCGCCATTTGCGACTGGCATTTCAAGCCGGCCGTCAACCGCCAGCGCTGTCCGAAATCCCTGAACATGAAACCGAACGGCTCCTGGCTTCCGTTGCACGAACTTTCCAAACCACACCATCGCAACCTGCTTCGGAGCCTCTTTGTCATCTTCCGGTCGTTGCCAGCGAAGTTGTCCATCAGTGACTGCTCCTTGTGCAGACGCCTCTCCCTTGCTGACAAGATTCTCCACGTGCAGCCACGTGGTGATGTTCGTCACGTTGCCGGAATACTGCCGAAACTGCATTGTGCCGTAGTTGTCGGTGAGCGGTGCCACCTCTGGAACCTGCGGGTAGCTCTCGACGGTGTACCAGAACTCGCCATCGTAACTGGCCTGCAGTGCTGCTCGAACCGGACGGTTTTCGCTGCCTTCCGGCACACTGAAGCGGGCTCGCGAGATCGTGTGAAGGTCTTTCATGTCGATGGTCAGCAGCTTTGGCGTCACACCATCCGGCTCGCTGAGCCAGTAAGTTTTCGGATCTTTGTCGATCGCCATAAGCGGGCTGTGGTCAATCGCCGTGTCGGTGGCGAGTGCTCCCGCGGGGAGTTCGCCGCTCTTCGCAAAGCCCTCGAACACACCCGAGTGAGGTTCCGTTTCCGTCAGCGTCACCTGAACCTGATCGCCACTGTCCGCGACGAGCTTCGCGACAATTGTATCGGCGGCATCGCTGAGATCGCGGTCGCCGTCTTTGACTCGAAGATAGATCGGATTGCCCGGTTTGATCTGATTCGTCGGCCGTTGCGACGACTGCCGGGCATCGGCGAGCTCCCTTTCACGCTCTTCCCTCTCAAGCCGCTCGCTGAATGTTTCCTCTTCAATGTCGATAATTTTGCTACTGGCAACTTCAAAACTTGCATCAGCAGCGATTCGAATTTCAACGTCGGAGAGCGGAACGCTCTTGAATTCCGCCTTGAACTGCTCAGGATAGTCGCAGCGAATTGTGTCGTGACCGCTGACCTGAAGGACGTTGTCTCCCTTCGACACCGGACCGAGTTCCGTATCAACGTCGGCTCGGAAGAGACCTTTGCCGGCGCCGCCACTGGTCAGGAAAATCTGCTCTTCGTCGCCACCCGGTTCAGTCCGGACGATGACGGGAATCCGGTTGTGACCACGACTGATGCCAAGGTCGCTGTCCTGCACAACAATCGACAACGGAAAACCCGGAGCATGCTGCCGCTTGCTGATTCGACCCAGCCGGCCAACGGTCATCAGAAGCTGCAACTGGTCCATGTACCGCTCTTCGTCTCCGTAGACTTCCGCGAGATTGAAGAGCGCCTGATTCGCCAGCTCGATATTTGGCACCCGCTCCAGAACAACCCGGAAGATGTCGCGTGCCTCGTCGTTGTCACCTCGTCGATGAGCCAGAACGCCCCGCAGGAATTCCGCTCGCACAATAATTTCGGCATCGCGGCTGCTCGCGAGCTTTTCGAAAACGGCTTCCGCCTGGTCGTAAACTTTCTGCGACATAAACGTCTCACCGATTCCGAATTCCGCTTCGGTGGCGAACTTCGTCGTCGGGTACCGGTTAATGACCGTCTGATACTCGCTGCGGGCCACGTCGAATCGACGAGCTCCAAAGAAGTTCTTCGCCAGCAGAAACTGGATCTGAGCTTTTGTCTTTTCGTCGACGGTTGCTGATTCGCTGTTCTTGATGATCCAGTTTCGAAGAATGTCTTCGACTTTGTCATTATTCTCCTGACCACCGGCCGCGATCAGGCTGTCGCACACGAAGACAAGCAGATCGACCGGCACTTCATCACGGTGCTCATCAAAGAGTGCCTTGTTCGCAAGATATGTTTCCAGCGTGAGTCGTTCATCGCCGAGCCGCAGGTAAAGGGCCGCCTGAAGCAGCGGCGCGATCGGGCTGTTTTCGTCAATCGTCAGGCCGACGGTTCCCAGTCGTGTGTAGCACTGCCCGATCATCGCTCGGCCCTGCTGCCTTTGCGAATCGGTGATTGTTGTGAGGTTCTCCAGCATGCCCGTCAGCAGTGTCGCGGCAATTCCGTAATCCTGCCGAGTGATGGCCTGCTGTGCGAACGGCATCATCTGGTCCCATCGGTGGGAGTCCGGATAGAGTGTTCGAGTCACTCGCTGCCAGGCCAGTTGACGGTCCATCGGCTTGCGCTGTTCCGGTGCCTCTGCCTCAAGCAGGATCAACTGTCCCTGCGCCGACGGCCAGTCAAAGTCCATGTCAGCGATGACCCTGGCGACTTTCAGAACATTCTCGGCAGTGTTTTCTTTTTCCTTATCAACCCGGTAATCAGCGTGGCTGCTTCGATAGTTGTGCAGCATGTAGTGCAGCGACCAGGCATCCAGAGCACTTGCCCGGAACACGCGATCGAGCTGTCGCTTCCGCGACTCCCGCAAGGTCTTTTCGAATCCGTTGAGATCGCCAAGTCGAAGCTGAGTATCGGCGAGCCAGCCCGCATAGCGGCCGTGGAAATCGGTGTCCGGGGCGAAAAGCGTCTGAGCAAATTGAATCTTCTTTTGCGGGTCTTCGATTTTCTGGAACAGCCGCCAGGCGCACTCGGGACCATCGGCAACGGTCAGGCCTGGCTTTGCGGACTCGGTCCAGAGCGCAATCGCTTCCGGCTCCATCTTCAGTCGCACGAGTGAGTCGCCAAGCGTCGCCGCGTAGTAGTGATCGATTCCAAATGTGTCCCAGGACTTCTTGCGATACGCCAGAACCTGACGCGCGAGGTTCTGATCCTCATTCCGCTCCGCCGCGATCAGGAGACGCCGCCAGACGTCACCATTGTTCGAGATTGCCGGAATTGCCATTACGGCTATCGATGCTTCCTTCGCGACTTCCGGTGGGCTGTAATCGGTCGCCGCCTGGAGATAGGCGTATCGATAATTGAAGTCGTCCGGGAAGAGCTTCACGAGCTGCCCGTAATACGTCGCGGCCTCGGCCCGTTCTTCGCGCGGCGAGTAGTGCTGGTGGTAGTAGCCGTGATCCCAAAGGACATATCGCTTCACTTCGAGCGTCAACGTGTTGAAGTTCTGCGGTTTGAGCATCTCGTCCCGAATGTTGGCATCTCTGGCGTCATACGGTCCGCGGCGAATATCGGAGATCAACTGCACGACAGGATCGCGATCGGCCTTTTCCAGCTCGACCTCCAGGAATGCGGCCTGCTTCTGCAGAGGCTCGTCTTTCTTTGCCGTTTTCTTTGCCGACTTCAGCCAGTTTGACGGATAGCTTCGAAGATTCGCCCAGTGAATATTGTCGCGGCGTCCTTTAAGAATCCTCGCCACATCACCCTGAAACTCGGCATCAGATTCCGCATTCGTCAGCAGCCACGAAATTGCATTCCAGACATGCCCGTCATTCGTGGGCGACTTTTCCACCATCTGTCGGAGCACCTGCTTCGCCTTGGCGTTGTCCTTCATCTGGTCGCGATAGACGGAAAAACCGAGGTAATAACGAAGAGCCCAGACCTGGCTCGGGTTCTTTTGCTCGCACTGCGGAATGGCCGCCAGAATCGCCTGCTCAGTATTCTGGATCTGTGCTGGTTCGGTGCCATTCAGCGAAACAAAGTACGACGCGACGCCGTGAGTCGCAGGGAGCACCGGCAGCAACGTGCGGAACAAAGCCAGCGCTCGCGCAGGGTCCTTGTCGCGATTCCAGGCAAGGGCCAGCAGCGCGATCCGCTCATAACGGTCTTCCCGTTCTTTGAAATTGTTGAGGTACTGCTTGACGACCGGTTCCAGCTCAGCAGCCGGGGCGGCGGACTCATACATTCGTTGAATCTGATAGTAGTGAGCCCACTGATCGTCACGAATCGCTCTGACCTGCTTGAGCATCTCGACCGCATTAGAGTGCTGTCCGAGATAGCCGTAATGCTCCGCCAGCGTACGCATCACTTCCCGCCGCTCTTCCGCTTCTTTCAAGAGTCCCGACGCAACGAGTTGTTTTCCAATGACATTCGCCTTCGCCCACTGGCTGATTCGTCGGTACTCGTAATACGACCGCAATCCGATGTGCTTCGCGAATTCATCTTTCGGCAGTTTGTCGAACATCTCTTCGGCGAGGGCCGCACCTTCGGCGATTGAACTCCCACCTGCTTCAGCGAAAAGCCGAACAGCACTGACACCAAAGTGACGCCCGTTCGCGTTCGGTTCACGGTGCCACCGATCACGGTACGTCACCGCAGACCGTTCCTTCTCCGCCATCTTCTCAAGCGTGTAGGCGAGACGGGCTTCCACATCAGCAACCTGCGGAGCCTTCGGGTAGCGTGTCAGAAACTGCCGAGCCTGGACAGAAAACTCTTTGTGCCTGGAAAGAGACTCCAGCCCGTCCATTAATCGGAGCATCACCTGCGCATGTCGCGGGTCCGTCCCGTGCGCCGCTGTAAACCGATGAGCCGATCGAACCAGCCCGAACGATCGCCCGTTGCTGTGGTAGAGCTCAGTTAATGCGAACAGAGCATTGCCCGCTTCGGGCGCGGAGTCACGGTATTTTCCGAGCTCAGCCTCAAGACGAGTCGCCTCTTTACTGACGTCGTCGATCGTTGCTTCCTGAGCCAGAACCGGCACCGCGGAAACAATCAGGCTGCCCAGTAACAAAGCGTTGAAAAACTGCTTCATGAATTCATTCCTGAGAATGAGTGGGAACGTCGTGAGTCAATATCTGTCGTAACCCGGTACCAGAGTGGGCCACTTCGTTATTTGTCAAAAATATGCCGAGTGCCCGGCAGTCGCTCGTTTGCAGAAAAACAATCCTGTCAGAATCCTGCCTTCACCAGCGCTTCCGAAATCTTGCGGGCATCCGCCGCGAGGGCGCTCTCCGGGTAGTCGCCGATAAGCTGATCAAACCGACGCCGCGCTTCGGCTCGCCGATCCATTCGATAAAGACAGCGACCGTAATTAAATAGAATCACATCAAGAAACTTCGCATCCGGATAATTGCTGAGTACCGTTTCGAACGTGTCAACGGCCCGGGCGTAATCCTTTTGCTTGTAGTAGTAGTTGGCCATTCGAGCGACGGCTTCGCCGACTCGCCCGGAATCCGGAAATTGATCAAAGACCTTTTTGTATTCCTGAAACGCCCGATCTTGAAGCTGTGAAGCGGCAGCATCTTCCCGCTCATCCGCCATTTTCTCGTAGCACTCTGCGATTCCAAACTGAGCTTCACCACGAAGCTGGCTGGATTCCATCCGCACAAGACGAGTGTAGATTCCGATGGCGCGATTGAGATTCCCCTGTTCTCGCGCGACGTCCGCAAGCTGAAGCAATGCATCGTCTACAAAGCCAGAATTCGGAAACTCCCGCTGCAACCGTTGAGCCATCGCCGCGGCCAGTTCGAGCCGATCCATCTGAAAATAGATCGTCCAAAGCTGCACATAAGTCTCTTCGAGCAACCGGCCTCCCAGTTGTCGGGCCTCAGTCATGATCTCTTCGCAAAGCGTGAGAGCCTGTGCGTATTTCGTGTCTGCGTTCTTCTTGAGTCCGAATTCCTTGTATCGATTACCGATATTCGTCAAAGCGTGGGCTGTCTTCAGGCGGGTTCGAACACGCAATTCACGGTCGGAAATTTGAGTTCGGGTGACACGAACGCCTCCCAGGTTTCCTTCGATGCACTTGACCTCAGTCTTGACGACAACTGCGTTGTCCGAAGTATTGATTTCGTCGTCGTAGAAAACCCGAACGATATCACCAGGCAAAGATTGCAAAGCCGCGTCACCGGCGACAATTTCTTCCGCTCGAACCAGTGCGAGCGTCGCGCGGAACACACCTGAATGGACAGAGTCGTCCGGCTCAGCTTTCTCTCGACTGCCAGTCGGCACGACTTTGGTTTCTGAGACAGCCGCATCAACAGCAGCGGCTGCCGAGCCTGCCTTTTCAGCAGGCGAGGCTGTTGTCGCCCCCTCAGCTGGTGCCGCGCCGGCGGGAGCAAACTCTTGCGCCGTTTCAGGCACGACGATGACAACCTCGGAAAGCGCGACGGTCGCCTCGTCAATCTTCCGATACCGGTCAACCTGCGGTTGCTCGTCCCCTTCAGTGAGAGCGTCA
Source organism: Planctomycetota bacterium (assembly GCA_027623235.1). Taxonomy (GTDB): domain Bacteria; phylum Planctomycetota; class Planctomycetia; order Planctomycetales; family Planctomycetaceae; genus JAQBVJ01. Next base: position 13,615 of record JAQBVJ010000108.1, on the reverse strand, counting down.
CCAGAGTTTGTGGTCTTCTGGAGTAGCTCGATCGTTTCCTGTTCGATTTCTTCGTCGGTCTTCGCCCGAAGCAGTTCGACCCGCACCTGAATCTGATCGGCATTGTCAGTGACATCGCGGTCGGCATCGTGAGTCTGAATGTTGATCGACTTGCCAAGAACAACTCCCTGAAGAGTCTCAGCAAATGCTCCATCCGTGACAGCCACAATCGCGTCACCGACGACTTTCGCCGTATAGATCACCTCGCGATCAAACTGTTTGTCAGCGGTGTGCTGATCGATGTACCGAACTTCGACTTTGTCGTCGCCCTTGACTTCGAGCATTCCGTTCTTTGGTTTCGGCTTGCCGAGAACAGTCATCACACTCCCGAGTACGATGCGAACGTTCCGACCGACCGCGTAGCACTCGACTTCTTCAACGTCCCCACTGCTCGCCTGGCAGAGCACCTTGACCGCCGCTCCAGTTTCGATCGCCGCCAGATCGGCGTCTTCAATCTTCACGAACAGCCGCTTACCTGCTTCGACCTTCTCGATCCGACTGTCGTTCTTTCCGAGTGAAGTCCCGACTTTTTCCAGAGCGTCGATGGCCCGGCTGTAGTGACCAAGCTCAAAGTGTCCAAGTCCAATGTAATAGTAAGCCTGGTTGACGTGCTCAGAGACCGGGTACAGCTCAATCACCTGCCGCATGATCTGAAAACACTTGCCGAAATTCCGAGCCTCAAAAAAACAAATGCCCATTTTCAGCGTCGCCTCAGCACGCTGTTCCTCATCGCGATTCTCTTCCGCAGCGACAAGATCAAACTGAACTCGCGCCTTGTCGTAAGCGCGGTCACGTTCGAGGAAGTAATCACCCAGTCGCATGTGAGCCTGAAATCGCACGCGACTCCCCGGGTACCGCTCAATGACGGACTGCCAGATCTCCACAGCCTTGCGGCCCTCATCCGCTTCCAGCCGCGCATCGCCCGCCTCGATGAGCTTCCCTGCAGCGCGATCTTCGATGATCGAGCTACGCACCGGAGGCGCTTGAGCAAGCGAGAAAGAAGTGGCGACGAATGCAGCGGTCCAGAAAACAGCGACCGCGACGAGCGCAGCAGGGCGTGCCCGTTTCATAATTCAACCGTTAAGAGAAAAGGCGGGAAACGCAAGGTGGGATAGACTGCGACATTCAACGTAAACCGCTCTGGCAGCACAGTCAATCTGGCGAGCCATCGCGAAGCAGCACTCATCAAAACACTCAAAAACACAGAGATTGTCGTGAAAGAAGCCCGGCTTTTACGGAAAAGCCGGGCTTCTGAATTGTCACTCCAGGAAGGTCTAGCCGAACAGTTCTTTGATCGGCGCCCCGTTATCAACCAGCTTCATCGGACGCTGCAGCGGAGTCATGACCTCTTTGTTGTGGTCAATTCCAAGAGCGTGGGCGAGCGTCGCGTGCAGATCCGCAACACGAACTGGACGATCTTCCGGCTGATATCCGTCCTTGTCGGACGAACCGATGACCTGGCCGCCTTTGATTCCGCCGCCACCCATGAAGCAGCTGAAGACTGATGGGTAGTGATCACGTCCACCGTCATCGTTGATCTTCGGCGTACGACCAAATTCACTGAGCATGACAACGAGCGTCTTGTCAATCAGGCCCGTTTCGCGAAGGTCTTCAAAGAGTGAGGCCAACGCCGGGTCCATGATCTCACCATGATTCCTCATGGCTTCGAAGTTGTTGCTGTGAGTGTCGAACCCACCCCGGTTGACCTGGACGAATCGGACACCCTGCTCGACAAGCTGCTTCGCTACAAGACAGCCGCGACCAAACGGATTGTCGCCGTAACGTTCGAGTGTCGGAATCGGTGTCTTGTCCAGCTCGAAAGCCTTCAAAGCCGGGCTTCGCATCAGACGAACGGCGTCTTCAACCGAAGTCTTCGTCGCCGTCAGCTCGTCACTCGTTGTGCGGCCGGCAAACTTACCGTTGAAACGGTCGAGGACTTCCAGCCGCTTATTGCCCCGAGCCTTCGTGATGCCTTCCGGAAAGGCAAGGTACGGGTCTTTATCACCAGGGGACCCGACGAAGTAAGCCTCACAGCGTTGACCAAGGTACGAGGCCCCCGACGCACGACCGCTGATCGAAACGTAAGATGGCAGGTCGCTGATCGATTCCTTCTCACTGACCACGACCGAGCCGAAACCTGGATGAGTCAGGTTCGCTGACTGCTGGTAGCTCGTGCGAAGGTTGTACGTCGCGCGGCCATGATCACCGTTCGTTCCGGCGATGGAACGAATCAAAGCCACATCCTTCATCTGCTGAGCAAACTCCGGGAAAATCTCGGAGATTTCCATCCCAGGCACGGATGTCTTGATCGGCTCAAACTCGCCCTGAGTCGGACGGCCTGGCTTCGGATCCCACGTGTCCAGGTGAGTCATTCCACCGCCGTTCCAGAAGAAAATCACGTGTTCGGCCTTCGCCGCGTGATCTTTTCCGGCGTACGCCAGAAGATCTCGAATTTGGAAACCCATCATCGTGGCGGCAGATGCTCCAAGCATCGCTCGCCGACTGAACCTGTAGTCCTGGCAACCCTTCGTCATCGTGCTGGTCCTTTTGAGAGAGTTGAAAGTTGTTCGCAAAACTTGAAATCCGGCTCCGCTGAGATGCCACCGGAGTCGAGTAAACTCGTGGCATTACGGAAGGTAACGAAACTCGTTGGAATTCAAGAGAACCCAGCGGAGGTCCGCCATTCCATCTAGAAGTGTGTCGCCGTCTTTAACGATCGACGTAGCAAGTTCGAGTTCTTCTGCGTCCGGCTTGCGGGTGAGAATCTCAAGATAAGCGAGTGCAATCGCTTCGTTGAGGTTGGACTTCTCGCCGACAAGCAGTTTGTGCATTGGCTCAAACGGGCCAACGCGAGAGGCTTCATGAGTCATACCCCCGTTCAGCATCATCAGAGCCTGACGCATACTGGGTGCGTGATCGCGAGGAGTTCCGACTTCAGTACGGTCGGTCTGTCCGAACACTCGAATAAAGTGTTCGGGAGCCGACGGCGAAGCCATTCGGAATGACGAGCCGAAGATCGGGTTATCATCAAACGTCCGCTCGACCGTTTTGTAGATGTACCGCATCCGACGGCCGGCACCGGCCTGCATCTGCATCCGCTCGGCTTCGAGCTCTTCAGCCGATTTAACGGCCATTTTCTCGACGACGACCGCTTCTTCGGCCTTCTCTTTCGCACTTTTCAGTACGGCACCAAAGTCGAGTTCGATGCCTTTCTCCAAGCTGTAGCCCGCCGTGGACGCGATTTGCGTTCCCATTTGCGCCTTCATTTGTGTCCCGCCTGCGGCGAGAGCCTGCGGGGAAACAGCCTCACCCTCACGAGGGATCGCGATGCGGATTCGTTCTGAAACCGTTTTCGTGTTCGCACCCTGAGGGTGCTTGTATTCAAAGAGGTGTCCTGCCACGACGATGCTGTCGTAAAGGACTTCGCTGAGCACCCTTCGAGCCGGTACGGCAAGGAACGCCGACTCCAGTTCTTCCCGTTTCAGGGAATCGACACCGAGAGCCTGGCTGCGCTGGTACGGCTCACTCAGAACAAGCATTCGGACAAACGGCTTCAACTGAAAACCGCCTGCCACAAATTCGTCGGCGAGGAAATCCAGAAGTTGCGGGTGACTTGGTGGATTCGTATCAGAGAAATCATCGATCGGCTCGACGATCCCACGACCGATAAGATCCTTCCAGACCCGATTGACGAAGGACCGGGAGAAGTATCGATTGCGAGGATTCGCAATCAGCCGGGCGAGCTCACTGCGAAGTTCACTCGAATTATAAAACTCTGCCTGCAGATCGATGCTTTCGCGTTCGGCTTTGACCTCACCAGCAACGTCGAACTCGTCCTTGACCTTGCCCTTTGCTGTCTTCTTCACCCGTTCGTCGGCCCCCGACAGCAGATCGTCCACCGAGGCGGCTGCCACTGCGAGTGGATCTTTCGGAGCGACTGGCTTCGGCTTTCGCAGCTGTTCAAGACGTGCGATGTAATCGGGAGTGACGCTGGCGTTGGAGAGCCCGATCAGGAATTTCGGGTTCATCGGCTTTCGCTCGCTGTCTTCCCCCTCGCCCGCAGGCGGCCAGAGGACGATCGACTGCGAAACTTCCTGTGTGTAGACCGTGTTGGTGAAGTCGTTTTCGTAGCGGCGGGTTTTCCCGAAATAGGCTGCGAAGCCGTAAAAATCTTCACGAGTCCACTTGTCAAACGGGTGGTTGTGGCACTGAGCACACGAAATCCGAACTCCCATGAAGACCTGCGAAGTTACTCCAGCAAGGGCCATCGGATCGGCGTTGTCTCCCAGAACGTACGCAACCTCAGGGACCGCACCGGCTTTTCCGTTGGCTGAAATGAATCGACGAGCCATTTCGTCGTACGGCATTTCATCGGCGACCGCCTGATGGACAAACGCGAGAGCGGCCTGTCCGCCAGGCGAGTTGTAGCGCAGTCGCAGCAGGTCGGCGTAAAAAGTTGTCCAGCGATCGACGAAGCGAGGATCAGCCATCAGCTTGTCAACGGCTTTCTCTCGACGAGTTGCAGCCGGCGTCGCCAGGTACTGATCGATCTCCTCCCGCGTGGGGATCCTTCCGATCAGGTCAACCGACACTCTTCGGAGGTAACCCAAATCACCGACCAGCTCGCGAGGTTTCACATCGATGCCCAGCTTTGCGTTCTCTGCCGTGAGGGCCCGGTTGAGGTCCTTCGCGGTCGGCTCGGCAAAAGCGTGAGAACCGAGAGCCAGAAAAACTCCCGAAACAGCCAGAATACAAGTCCAGATTCGAACCACGGTCTCTGCTCCTGTCGCGGCCACGGACATTCCCGTCAAGTTCCTGAGGGTTCAGGGCTCGGGAGGTCTATCGGTCAGCAAAACGTCTGATCACAGTAAAAGCGGAAACTCGTTTCCGCAACCTCGCTTCGCGCTGTAACCAAACGCGGCAACTCCCATAAGTGTTCGTTGAATTATTGCTGAAAACTCAGAACCCGTATCGAGCGTCAGTGATTCACGGACTCGGTGCGATTGAAACCGGTCTTGCACCCCGCGAGCCTCACGCCGTAACTTTCCGCACCGGTTTTTCCCGTGCAGAGGCCATCTTCGATCGAAGCCTTTTCACAGTATTAATGGGAGCCGTTTCAAGCGGCTCTACGGCCCGGCACGATGCCGGAGAGTGGACACACGGATGTGGTGCGGCACCTGCCAGAGTGACGTGGTCACGGAAGTCGCGAGCGATCATCGCCGCGTTTCGTGCTCAATCTGCGGAGCCACCCTCGGCGAAACCGCCGCATCGCAGTACCCGGCCGAGGGCTCGTCACCGCGATCCGCTAAAACCACGCAGGCCAAAGAACTCCTCGACCGCTGGGCGAAGAGCCCTCTCTTTGATCCGTACGGACCCGCTCGAACAGGCCACGAGACTGCAGCCCCGGCGGCAGCCAGGCCGACAGCTACGAAGGCTGCCCCTCAGCCGATGGCCAGGCAACACTCCGATACGCATCATGAAACCGCAACGACGCCAGCCGCGGCTGACTCAGTCCACACAGCACCGGCCGCAACGGAGCCAGCCTATTCTGAGAAGGCCGAGGAGCTTGACCGGCTGACCGAGGAAATTCTGTCTCGCGTCGCCAGAATTACCGACTCCATTCGCACTCCGGCAGTGAGTGGCTCGACACGAGTTTTTGAGAATCACGGGACTGACGATCGCGCCACTTCGGCCAACCCCAACTCACGCCAATCCGCGACATCGTCGGAGGTCGAATCCACAATGTCCGAGACCTCTCCCGATTCCGCCTGGCGAGTCGACTCCAGCCACGCGCCACCTTCAGAAACTTCAAAGAGCTTCGACGCCGCTGGGAACCCCGTTTCCGCTGGCTCCGATCGAGTCGCTGCTTCCGAACCTGTTCCAGACCGAACCGTTCCGACCCAGGCGTCGATCCCGGCTCCGCACGCCGAGCTCACTCAGCCGGTCCCGGCTTCGCTATCGAATTCGGCGCAGAAGCCGGGCTTTGTTGGCGGCATCGGCCAGGTTCTGGCGTATCTCGGAATCCTCGGGCTGACCGCCGGCACGTCGCTGGTTATCGTCGGGTATTTCGGCGGGCCGGCTCATTACGCTCCGACCGGGTGGCTCATCACGACGATCGGCCAGATGATGCTCTTTCTGGGAGTCGTGACGCTTGTCTCGACCGGGATGGAGCAGACTCAGGCGGAAGTCCGCGAGTCGCTCGACGAAACTCTCCGCGAGGTCTCGTCGAGAATCGACCAGCTCGGCCAGCGCCTGACGCGGATCGACGCGTCCGCTCACGAGACGCCACCCGCTCCGCATTCGCTGACGCGAACTCCGGCGGATACTGGGGTGTCGCGTCAGAATTCACAGTGACCTTCGCGAGATCACGCTGGCTGCCCGCAGCGGAGTGAGTGTATTCTCGCGTCTGAGAATCCGTGACAAACAGCCCGGAGACAAGCGATGGACGGCCTCACGTTATTTCTAACGGCGTGCTTCGCGATCCCGATTCTCGTTGTCGCACTGGAGTGGATCCTCAGACCTCTGGATGATGCGTGGTTCGATCGCCAGGGGAAAAGTATCGATGTCTGACGGATGACGAGTTCGTCGCTCGCTGCCGTCCCGGAACACGTTCGGAAACAGCTTTGAAGGTCCGTTCAATTATTGCTGAGTATACGGGCATCCCTGTCGAACGGATTCACCCGGATCACACATTCGTTGATGACCTTGGTATCGACTGACGTTGTCTTTCGAGAGGCAGCTACAGTGAAGCTCAACGGATCCCGGATCATCGACCTCAGCGTGCCGCTGGAACACAACTCGCCCAGCGAGCCGCTGCCCGGGACGATTCACTACGTCGAGCACTCGACCGAAGGGCTCGCTCAGATGCGGCAGTTCTTTGGTGTCTCGCCGCAGGACCTCGTCTGGTCCGACGGCGAGGGGTGGGCCATCGAAGAAGTGAAAATGATCACTCACACCGGCACGCACGTCGACGCGCCGTACCACTACGGGCGAACGTCCGGTGGCGAGCCGGCGAAGCGGATTGACGAAGTCCCGCTCGAATGGTGCTTTGCTCCGGGAGTCCGGCTCGACGTGCGACACAAGCAGCCGGGCGACGAGATCACGGTTGAGGATCTCAAAGAGTGCCTTGCGAGAATCCACTACGAGCTGAAGCCGCTGGACATTGTCCTGCTTCAGACCGACTGCGATAAGAAGATCGACACGCCCGAGTATTTCCGTCAGCCGGGTCTGGGCCGGGACGGCACACTGTGGCTCGTCAAGCAAGGCGTCAAGGTGATCGGCATCGACGCGTACACGATCGACCGGCCGTTTGCCGACATGGTCGGAGACTTCCGACGCACCGGCGATGGCCGCCACATCTGGCCCGCTCACTTTGCCGGTATCACCGCTGAGTACTGCCAGATCGAGAAGCTGGCCAATCTCGATCAGATCCCGGCACCGCACGGTTTCCTGGTGTCATGCCTGCCCGTGAAGATCAAAGCTGCCAGCGCCGGTTGGTGCCGCGCGGTCGCGATTGTTTCTGAGTAACGACCGCTACCGGGACAATTCTTCCCGTTTTCCCTGCTGATACAGCTCTTCCATTTCGACGATTGAAACGTCACGGATGTCTTTGCCCTGCTCGCGAAGCTGCGTTTCGATGTAGCGGAAACGGCGTTCGAACTTCGCGTTGCTTTTGCGAAGGGCCTCTTCCGGATTGATCTGCCACCGCCGGGCGATGTTGGCCAGAACGAACAGGACGTCGCCGAGTTCTCCCTCAACGCGGCCTCTCAAAGCGACATCTTCGATCGGCTCGTCCGGGACAACGTCTCCCTCTACGCTTGCCGGGATGTCGGGAATCTTCCCCCCAGTAAAAAGCTCATCCGCCAGCTCACCGATTTCTTCGTTGAGCTTGTCAAACAACATCGCACGGTGTGGAAAGTCGTATCCAGCTTTCGCCGCCTTCTTCGTAATCCGCGCAGCGCGGGCGAGCGTCGGCAGGTCGACCGGGATCCCGTCGAGGACAGACTCGCGATCCTGCTTCTCAGCGTTCTTGGCTTTATCCCAGTGCTGTGTGACATCGGCGGCTGTTTCGGCCGCCTCATCGCCGAAGACATGCGGGTGTCGGCGGATCATTTTTTCGACGATCCCCTCGATCACGGGCACGATGTCGAACCGACCCTCATCCTTTGCAATCTGTGAATCGAGCACGACCTGCAGAAGCACATCTCCGAGTTCCTCACAGATTGCCTCGTTGTCGTCCGCGTCGATCGCTTCGAGAAGCTCGTACGTTTCTTCGAGTGTGTAGGGCTTGATCGAGGCCAGCGTCTGCTGACGATCCCACGGGCAGCCGTCGGGCGAACGCAGCTTCGCGATCGTCTCACAAAGCTGGACGAAGGCCGCGGCAGTCCGATCGGGATCCGGAGGAACCCCAAATGTGGACGGATCGAGTTGCTGTTCCTGAGTCATGACCATCCCGCACGAGTTGACGACCGAAGGCGGATCGTAATGACTTACCGCGATCGCTCCGACTGTGCGCAGACTTCAGGACGACGATCGGAACAGAAGAATCAGGATTCGCGTGTGTCGTGGATCACCTGACACGCTGAAAGCGATTCTCTTTCGCCCAGGTGATCACTCGCCCTCACGGTACGCGGTGCCTGATTCGGGAAGTTAATCCCAACAGCCCGTTGAAAAGTCGCGGAACAGCGTAGGCCGTCCGGTCTGGGTATGTTTTCGCCGTGAAAACCAGGCGGCTTACACCGCTCCGCTAAAAGGAATCGACTTTCTTCAACTGGCTGCTAAGACTGTTGTGCGTTGTCCGTTAGACTGCTTGTTCGGAAGGAAATCACTTTGGAGCTGCAGGCATGAGCGACACACTCACCCCGTCCGTCAATCGTCGAATGGCCCTTCGTCTGGCTGCGGGCGCTGCCGTTGCGAGTTCTGGCTGCTCGCTGCTGCAGGCTCCGGAAGAGGACGCGGCCGATCCTTCAAAGAAACCGCGACCGAACGGAGGGAGCCCGTCCACTCCGAACGCCGCGGTGGGAACTCGCCGGCTGTTTACGATTCAAGTGGAAGGCAGCTCCAAATGGGAAGAACGCGTTCCCATTATCGACAAATGGAACGAGCTGTCGGGCCTCGTCAGCCAGCAGGGAGATCTTCTCAACACCTGGTCGGCGACTCCGGAGGATCTGAAGCCGGAGTTCACCGCGTGGCTGAAGCCAGCAACGGCGGCAGCACTGCGAAAGGTCGGCGGTGTGAAACAGGTTGTGGTTCACAAACCTGGCGACCCGGTCAAGGCGACAATCGGACCGCTCCGGCAGCAGTTGACCGAACCGCCTGCCGACGGCAAACGAAATCTCATTGTGATTCTCGGGCCGAACTCGTGGAGCAACTCGACGCGAGTCTCGGATTTTGAGGCGACCGGGAAAATCGCGAAGCACTGGGCGCAGGATTTGAAGTCCGTTGAGGGAGTCAGCGTCGAAGCGATCAAGGCGGCCGAGTGGGACGTCATCAACAAAGCTGCGATGCACATCGGCCCGAATCCCGGTCAGATTCGAATCAGCGTTGAGGGCGATGCGGTTCCGGAAAAAGTCCTCAGGACAATTCAATCGCACCCGCAGACCGAGCGGCTGCAGTGGGACCACGCGGAGGTCATTTACAATTGTCCGCCCTGCGGCAGGGGTTAACGGCCTGTTGAAAAGGAAGCGGCCCGGCGCGAGCCGTCCGGTCTGCGTCTTCCAATGCAAAACCGGGCGGCTTGCGCCGCTCCGCTACATGGGTCGGACTTTTCAACGGACTTTTACTGAGGGGCAGAATCAAGATTGCGCGGACATTGGAACCGCGGCATTCACGGAATGGCGAGGAAGTTTTCTCAGGCAAGTCCTTTGCGTGACTTCCGTGGTTGTCGCTTTCTCGCAACTTCAAAACTCCAGCGTCGAGTTCAGAATCACCTCGCGTGACAATTGAACTCAATTCTAACACGATACGGAGTCCTCTGCCTTCTGCCAGTGAAGTCTTGCCATGACCGAAGATTTGCCGAGTCGCAATGTCGATCGCCAGATGCGTCTATTCGCACGTGCGTGCGAGCTGATTCCTGGAGGCACTCAGCTCATCAGTCGTCGTCCGTCGCAGTTTGCCGCCGGGATCTCGCCGGTCTATGCAGCGTCGGCCAGGGGGGCTCGGTTCATCGACATTGACGGGCACGAGTACATCGACTGGGTGAGCGGAATCGGCGCGATCATTCTTGGGTATGCCGACCCCGTCGTCGACGAGGCGGTCAAAGAACAGATCAGTGGCGGCACGATTTACTCAATCAGCCACGAACTGGAAGTCGAGCTCGCCGAGGAACTCGTCGCGACAATTCCGTGCGCGGAAATGGTCCGCTACGCAAAAGGTGGCGGCGATGCCTGTGCGGTCGCGGTCCGAATCGCACGCGGAACAACGGGCCGGGACAAGATCCTGTTCAGCGGCTACCACGGGTGGCACGACTGGTACATCGCTGCGAACCTGACCTCGGGCGCACTGGACTCGCACCTGCTGCCGAACATCGACCCGACGGGCGTGCCGAAATGCCTGGAAGGAACGGCCATCCCGTTTCCCTACGGCGACGCGGCGGCGCTGGGCGAGCTTCTGAATCAGCACCGCGGAGAAATCGCGGCGATCATGATGGAGCCGCTTCGTTCGGACATGCCGCCGGAGGGGTACCTCGCCGAAGTCCGCAAGCTGGCCGATGAGCACAACGTGATCCTGATTTTTGACGAAGTCTCCACGGGCTTCCGCATGTCGCCGGGAGGAGTTCAGCCGGTCCTCGGTGTTGAGCCCGACATGGCCGTCTTTGCGAAGTCCATTTCCAACGGCTACGCGATGGGAGCGGTCGTCGGCCACCGCGACGTCATGGAACCTGCCGCTCGGATGTTCGTCTCGAGCACCTACTGGAGCGACATGATCGGTCTTCGCGCTGCGCTGACGAACCTCAGCGAAATCCGCCGCCGTGACGTGCCGTCGTACCTCACCCAACTCGGTCAGACGATCAAAACTCGCCTCAACGCCGTTGCCGGAGAGTCCGGCTGCCCGGTTCTCGCGACGGGAATTGACGTCCACCCGCGACTCGAATTCGACGTCGACGACTCGATCAAAAACAAAGTCGGCACGCTCTACACCCAGGAGATGGCCAAACGAGGATGCCATGGCTACACCTCGTTTTACTTGAACGCCGCGCAGGGTGAGGCGGAAATCGAACAAACCGTCGATGCCGCGCGGGCCACGTTTACTTTTATTAAGGACGCCCTCGATGCGAACGCTGTCGACGAGAAACTGGAATGCCCGCCGCGAGGTGACGCGTTCCGAAGGCTCGTCCGTTAGCTGCCCTTTGAAAAAGTAGCGGCACGGCAGAAGCCGTTCGGTGTGGGACATTTTTGCCGAAACAAGCAGACGGCTCGCACCGTGCCGTTAACCATGATTATTCACAGGGTGGGTGGAGTCCGCCGAAGGCCGTGAAGGTGAGTTTCGCAAGCCAGTCTCTTGAATAACCGAGTGTCATCTTCGAAGCAGCTCGCCGGCGGACGGAACCCACCATTGGATCGAGGCTTACTGCACCCACCCTACGAGAACCCATGCCACTTTTAAGAGCACTCGAAATGCCAGCCGCCAGTCCGACCAACGACTCTCGAAAACTTCAGTTTGACCGCGACGGTTTTCTTGTCGTCCGAAACTTTCTCTCGCCGGATGAGCTCTCCAAACTGGCTTCAGAGCTCGACCGCTACATCCGGGACGTCGTTCCGACACTGCCAGCCAGCGCAGCGTTTTTCGAGGACCCGACTCGCCTTGAGACGCTCAAGCAGCTGCAACACATGGGGGTCGACCCGTTTTTTGACGCCTACCGGGCGAACGCGAAATGGACCGGGCTTGCCGCCGAACTGATCGGTGAACCGAGCGCCGCGCAGGCGCCAGAGTGGTTCAACAAGCCGCCCGGAACGAATCATCCGACGCCGCCTCATCAGGACAACTTTTACTTCTGCCTGAAGCCGCCGAATGTGGCCACGCTGTGGCTGGCCCTCGATCCGGTCGATGAAGAAAACGGCTGCCTGAGATACGGGCCGGGTTCTCACCGCATGGGCATTCGCGATCACAATCCGACAAAGGTGCTCGGTTTCTCGCAGGGCATCTGCGATTACGCCGCCGAGGATGAGTCGCGCGAATGTGCGATCACGCTCGCCCCTGGTGACCTCGTCGCACACCATGGAGAGACGATTCACAGGGCGGATCCGAACCGCTCGGCCACTCGCCAGCGTCGTGCGTTCGCGATGGTCTTTCGTGGAGAAAGTGTCGAGCGGGACGACGCGGCGTACTCACGCTACGAAGCCTCGCTGAAACAGCAGCACAGCCAACTGGGTCTGGAGGCCTGACATGCCGGTTCTTGAGCTCACCGATCTCGACCGCCGAATCTGGGAAGACGAACTCGACGAGTTCGTCCCACAGCGCATCTTCGACGCGCATACTCACGTCTGGCGCTGGGCGTTCAATACGGACCCGGAGAAAAACTCGGGCCCGTACCGATCCTTCGTCCGACCCGAATTCGAAAACGCCAGCTACGCATTGCTCGACGAGTGCGACGCGCTGCTCATGCCAGGCCGCTCGGTCGAGCGACTCTCGTTCCCGTTCCCGTTCAACACGGGTTGCGACTTCAAAGCTTCAAATGAATTCATCTCCAACGAGTTCAAGGACCATCCGGACTCCGCCACGCTGATGCTCGTGCATCCAGACATGACGGCGGACTTTGTCGAGGACACTGTGCGGCGTGACGGGTTTCTCGGTCTGAAGCCCTACCGGTTTTATTCGTCGACGGGCGACGCTGTGAACTGCCGCATCACGGACTTCCTGCCCGAGCACCAGATCGCCGTGGCGGACCGGCTCGGCCTGCTGATCATGATGCACATTTCGAAGCCGAACGGGATTGCGGACAGCCAGAATCTGGATGACCTTGAGCGACTGACGGGCAAGTACCCGAACGCAAAGTGGATTCTGGCTCACTGTGCGAGAGCGTACTCCAACTGGCCGATCGAGCGTGCCGGCAACCGGCTCCGCGACATGCCCAACACCTGGTTCGACACTTCATCGGTGTGCGAGTCCGACGCGATCGCCGCGCTGATCCGCTGCGTCGGCATCGATCGAGTCATGTACGGCAGCGACGACGTCCCGGTCGGAATTCTGCGGGGAAAGTACATCGCCTTCGGCTACGGCTGGGCGTACCTCTCCGAGACGAACCACAGCGTCAACCTCTCGCACTGCGATGGCCGAATGACCTTCACTCGATATGAGCAGTTGCGAGCGATGAAACGCGCCTCGGAAGCGGTCGGGCTGTCGCAATCTGACGTCGAAGCGATGTTCAGTGGCAACGCTGAAAAGCTGATTGCACTCGCGCGAGGTGCGTAACCTTGAAGCCGAGAATCAATTCTTCCCGACTTGTCTCAACTTCAGCCGCGGAGCGGCGACAGCACGATAGGGGTAGGAAGAGCCGATTGGTTTCGGTTCCCCCTCCCTCCGAACCGTACGTGCGGTTTTCCCGCATACGGCTCTCCGGTCAGTCGGGTCCCTCGCG
>JAQBVJ010000107.1 GCA_027623235.1 Planctomycetota bacterium | reverse complement strand
ACCGACGCTGTTTGACGGCGTCGACGATGTGCTCTTCCTTTCGGACGGAGCCGGACGACTGGTCGACTGTTCGAAGGCGTGCGGAATCGAGGGGCGGAACGGGAAAGGCCTCGGTGTTGCGATTGTTGACCTCGACGGCGATCTGAAACCGGAGATCTACGTCGCAAACGATGGGGAAGCCAATTTTCTTTTCGGGCCACCGTTCGAGGGGGCACGGTCCACGCTCATCCCTGGCCTCGGGGCTGTGCCACTGTTCGAAGATCGTGCCCTGGCGGCGGCCAGTGCGCTGAACGAAGACGGGTTCGCTCAGGCCAGCATGGGAATCGCCGTCGGAGACTGTGATCGAAACGGGCTTCCCGACCTGTTTCTCACGCACTATTTCGGAGACACCAACACCCTGTACCTCAACCAGGGGCAGCTCACGTTCGAGGACTCAACACGCGGGAGCCGGCTGGGAACGACGAGTCGGCTGTCCCTCGGGTTTGGGACGGCGTTTCTGGATTGCGACAACAATGGCTGGCTGGATCTGATCGTCGCCAACGGGCATGTCGATGACAGAACCTGGCTGCGGAATGAGCCGTACCGGATGCGACCCCAACTTTACCGAAACCGGCGTGATGGAAGTTTTGAGGAAGTCTCTGACTGGTGCGGTGAATTTTTCCGCAAAGCGTGGATTGGCCGAGGGCTGGCCACCGGCGACCTCGATCGCGACGGAAGAATCGATGTGGTGGTCTCTCACCAGCAGGATCTGTCTGCGGTGCTGCGCAACGAAACCACGGCCGGACCTTCGATCGTGCTGCGGTTGCTCGGCACACATTCAAATCGAAACGGAATCGGGGCCGTTGTTGAAGTACTATCCGAAGAGACACCATTGCGACGGGAGCTTGCCGGTGGGGCCGGGTTTCAGTCGGCATCCGCACTGGAAGTCCACGTTGGAGTCGGAATGCGGTCGGGCCTGACTGTTCGAATTGACTGGCCCTCGGGAACCCTGGAAACACATCGGGGACTGCGGGCAGGTGTATGGACAGCCATCGAAGGACAGAACTCGCTCATCGCCCGGTGAGTATTTCCCGGACACCCGCGAGTCTTTGTCGGAATTTCAGGGAAAGAGTTGAATTTGAGTGTGGAATTCTACTACCAATTCGAAGCAGGATTCAGCACACTGCAGCCGTTTGTTTGTGGCGGAGTCAGGTTTGTGGAGTGTTTTATCTCTTGAGGCCAATCGTTTTTTGGGGCTCGAATCGTTTTTTGGGCTCGATCAGATCATGAATAATTGCGCTTGCCTTTTGCGGCGCGGAGTTTCTGTACTTTTTCCCTCTTTTTAGACGTGAAAGGTTTGCCATGCGAAGAACTCAACGTTCTCAGACGCATCGTTCTCAGGCGCATCGATTGGATGCGTTTACTCTTATCGAGCTGCTGGTGGTGATTGCGATCATCGCCATCCTCGTGGCTCTGCTGCTGCCTGCCGTGCAGCAGGCTCGTGAAGCGGCCCGCCGTGCTCAGTGCAAAAACAACCTGAAGCAATTGGGGCTGGCGCTGCACAACTACGAAGAGGTTCACAAAATGCTGCCGCCGGGTCAAACCCGTACCGGTGGCCGGGACTTCTACCGTCGTGTCAGCGGCTTTGTCCATATCCTGCCGTACATGGACCAGGCACCGATGTTCGACGAAATCGATCGGACGCAATTTGCCAGAGTGCCCTGGGACCAGGGCTATGCCCCGTGGACCACCAACCTGGACGGATTGGCCTGTCCGTCAGATTCGCGCACGAGTGCCATGGGCAGAATTGGCAAGACGAACTACATGTTCTCCCGCGGTGATACGAGCTGGGATCACAACCAGTGGGCTGGCAATGGCGGGCGGGGACTGCGAGGCCTGTTCACCGGCCAGGGCTACTGTATCACGTTTGCTCAGTGCTCTGACGGATTGAGCAGCACGATCATGATGTCTGAGCGAATTCAGGGGAAAAGCGGTGGAACCCGTGTGCTGGACGGCGTGACGGGGCGCAGTGCCGGCGGTGCACGTGTTCGGAACAATCCGGCACGTTGCCTGACTGAACGAATCAACGCGACGACGAAAGTGGTGACGAGTGCTGCTTCCTGGGGTGGTGGCCGATGGGCCGATGGGGCTCCCGCATTTACAGGGTGCACCACGGTTCTTGGACCGAATGCGGGCAGCTTTATTCAGGGTGGCTGGGACGGCGAAGACGGAATCTTCGAGCCAACCAGTCACCACACGGGCGGTGTCCATTGCCTGATGGGGGACGGGGCTGTTCATTTCATCAGCGAGAATATTGACACAGGCAATACGGCTGCAAGGGTGCCAACGAACGAAAGTACGCCCTCCCCGTACGGGGTTTGGGGGAGACTGGGATCCCGGGCTGGTAATGAGGTTGTCGGGCCGTTCTGATCGCTTGCTGACTTCTCATAACGCAGTGGGTCAGGGGCTACATCATGTAGCCGCTGACTTTATTTTCAGATCAAGATTTTCAGATCAAGATTTTCCGGAGCATTTGATGAGTGCATTTCGTGGGTTCCTTCTGTGCCTGACGGCGACTTCTCTTGTGGGCTGCTCTGGCGGGACCGAAGACCGACAGCCAACTCATTACGTGACGGGTGTCGTCAAGATGGCGGGAGGTCCGATTACCGGTGCGACCGTAATGTTCACTCCGACGACAGGTCAGCGTGTCGCGACTGGCGTCACGGACGACAACGGAAAGTACGAATTGACCACGTACGAAACGGGTGATGGAGCGATGCCTGGTGTCTACAAGGTTCTTGTCATTCGGACCACGAAGGCCAAAGAAACCATCGGGGGCGAGTTGGACCACAAGGCCTTTGGGTCAGGCAAAGACGACCCGACCGACTCCGCGCATGATGCTCAAAATGCAGCATCAAAAGAACTTACCAGTTCACTTCCAGAGAAGTATGCGACTGCGGAATCGACGGATCTGACGACGACGGTCGAGGCAAACAGTGAAAACGTGATTAACCTGACGCTGGAGCCGTGACGAATCAGGGCGCATTGGTGTCGACCCGACTTCGCACAATTCGCTGCAAATGGCCACTCTGCCTGACGCTGGCGTCCGGCTGCCTCGTCCTGCTGTTTGTGTTGCATCGCGCAGGCGTTTTCAGCAGTTCTTCACAGGACCTGCTCAACAGTGCCCGCCTGGCAATGTTGAAGCAGGGATTCGCTGATGCTGAAAAGGCTGCTCTGGGGATCCCCGAGGGGGATCCACTGTGGGCGGAAAGCCGCCTGGTGGCTGGAGACGCCGCGATCCGGGCCGGGCATTTCGACGACGCCATCAGTCATTACAGCGCGATCCCCCGGGACAAGTCAGCACAAAGTCTTCTCGCGGTGTTTGCTCTTGGTGAAGTCTACCGTGAGGTCGGCCAGCTTTCGAAAGCCGAGGAGTGCTACGCGCACGTCCTGAGTCACAAGCCGGACGATCTGCCGTCACATTCTCAGTTGGCTTTTCTGAAGGGTTTCAGTGGACGCCGCTGGGAATCTTTGCCTCATCTCTGGAAGCTGATTTCCGGCGGTGATGTCACGCTGGACAGCCTGACGCTCATCGCGGATTTTGAACGCCCGATTACTCAGCCTGAGTATCTGACACGCTGCCGCACGAATGCACCTGAGGACGTTCTCGTTCAACTGGCTGTCGTGTCTGAGTCGATCGCCAATGGTCAATTCGCTGGAGCAGGAGAGAGGCTTGCGTCGGTCGTCCGGCAGAAACCGCAGCTCCTTTCCGCTCAGGCGAAACTTGGAGAACTGCTTGTCGTCGATGATCGAGCATTTCTTGACTGGCATCGAAAGCTGCCTGAATCCGCTGATACCCATCCCGAAATCTGGTTTGTCCGTGGCCTCTTTGCAAAGAAGCATGGGCAACTTGAAGTGGCGGCCCGCTGCAGCTGGGAGGCGGTCCGGATTGCTCCTTCGCATCGCAGAGGGAACTATCAGTTAAGCCAGGTCTTAACGGTCTTGAAGAAGGCTGTTGCCGACGTGTTTGTCGGCCACAGCACTCGGCTTCTCGAACTGACCGGCGCATTGAATCAGGTTGTCGTTTCAGACGGCCTGGATGAGCCGGCCGTTCAAAATGCCGTCTCGATCCTTGAGAGCATCGGGCGATTCGACGAGGCACGAGCCTGGGCAAAACTCTTCGCTCGCCGCGACCCTCGCGCCGAGTGGCCCGTCGAGACGTTGATTCGGCTCGCCACGAAGGATGCGGGGACGGGGCAGCAAATGGCTCTGTTGACGCTGGCAGATGATCTTTCCGAATACCCCGATCACCGAACATTCTTCAACTCATTGAGCCCCTCTGAACCGGTCGTTCATGCCGCCCCATCCTCAGCCAGAATCCGGTTTCAGACGGACCTGAATGTGGGTCCGAATTTCGTCTACTTCAATGGTTTTGACCCGTCCACAAAAGGCGGACGGATGTTCGAACAGAGCGGCGGAGGCGTTTCGGTCATCGACTTTGACGGGGATGAGTGGCCCGATCTGTATTTCACTCAGGGAGCCGACTGGAAGCACGGCGCGCCGTCGCCAGAAAAGAGCGACAAGTATTCAGACCGCCTGTTTCGTAACGCAGGAGGGCGTGAGTATGTTGACGTCACGTCCGATGCCGGAATTCGGTGCCTCGATTTCGGGCAGGGAGTCTCGCAAGGTGACTTCAACGAGGACGGATTCCCGGATCTGTACGTGGCCAATATTGGCGGGAACCGGCTTCTCATGAACGACGGGGACGGCACGTTTTCGGATGTCACGGAATCGGCGCAATTGACTGGAAATGTTTGGACCTCCAGTTGCATGATTGTGGATCTGAACGCCGATGGTCTGTCGGATCTGTTTGACGTCAACTATCTGCGAGGGGATGGGGTCTTTGTGAGGATTTGCGAAGGTGTCGGCTGTTCTCCCAGAAATTTTGATGGAGAGCCAGACGTGGTCCATCTCAACCGTGGAGACGGTTCCTTCGATTCGATTTCCCTCGTCGAAATGCGGAGCGAAGCGGAGTCCGCATTTAAGAGAGACTCCGGGCTGGGAGGAGTCGCCGCCAACATCTTTCACACTGGGCGGCCGAGCCTGTTTATCTCGAACGACCAGGTCGCCAATCTCTTTCTGAAAAACATACCGGCAGACAACGCTTACAACATCCTGCTCGTGGATCAGGGGATCTCGAGTGGACTGGCTTTCAATGAAGACGGACTTGCGATGGCCTGTATGGGAATCGCCGTGGCCGACGTGAACGGGGATCACCGGCTCGATTTCTTTGTGACCAATTTCAAAAACGAGTCGAACACGTTGTATCTGCAGGACACCAACGGGCTGTTTTCTGATGTCAGCAGCCAGTTTGGACTGGAAGCACCGAGCATGGCCTGCGTTGGCTGGGGCACGCAGTTTCTGGATGCGGACCTGGACGGTGACCCGGATCTGGTTCTCGTGAACGGTGACGTCGACGATCTGCGGGAGGACGGCAAACGGTTTGGAATGACGCCGCAGTTGTTCCGGAATCTCGGTGGAAAGTTTGAAGAGGTCTTCAGCCAGGAGGCTGGCCCGTTTCTGGAACGGGATTATCCAGGACGTGGGCTGGCGAGACTCGACTGGAATCGTGACGGGCGGATGGAGTTTGTCTTTTCGAATATTCGCGAGCCCGCAGTCCTCGCATCGAATCAGTCGACCACCGGACATTTTCTGAACGTTGAGTTGCGTGCGACGTCGACGGCTCGAGATGCCATCGGAGCAGTGGTTGAGGTGAAATCCGGAGGTCGCCATTGGACGAGTCAGCTGGTGGCCGGTGATGGCTACATGGCAAGCAACCAGCGCGTGCTTCAGTTTGGAATCGGAGCTGCGGAAAGCGTTTCCAGCGTGACGGTGACCTGGCAGTCGGGAAAGGTGACAGTCATTGAAGATTTGCCTGCCGACGTGACCGTTCGGATTGTTGAATCACGCGACTCTGCGACACTCTGGAGCGGACGCGTTCCCCGTTCAATTCAAGTGGGGCCGCGAGCCCAGGTTCCCTAGTTGGGCAAAGGCAATTTCGGTAAGCCATCTGTGCGAAATCGCATCAGAATAAATCCGATGCGACAGTCTGGGCTCGAACCCGCACTCAGGATTTTCCCATGATGTTCCGGAGTCAAACTGTGTGGCGGACTGCATTGTTTCTGGTCGTCGTCGCCGGGGCCTGGATTGGCTGGCGATTCTACAACCAGCCGGAAGCCAGGGCTGATCGTCTTCTGGTTCAGGCTCGACAGTCTAAGGCGGCCGGTGATCTGGCCGTTGCGGAGGCGGCGGCGGCGGAAGCGCTGGATCTGAACCCTTCTCTGGCTCAGGCCGCTTTTCTGGCCGCGGACTGTGCGGTCGAGCTTGGTGAGTTCTCGCGCGCGATTGAATATGCGGGGCGGGTCAAAACGGAAAGCGTCGAGCTTCGATTGCGGGCGCTGCTTCTGGTCGCTCGAGTGACGGATCACGAGTTGCATCGGATGGTGGATGCCGAGGCCGCGTGGAGAGCGGTCCTTGCAATGGCGCCCGATGAGTTCGAGGCCAACGCCGAACTGGCACGACTGCTGTTTCGATGCGACCGGCGCAGCGAGGCGACTCCGTACGCGCTGCGTGTCCTGAGCAACGGACAGCCAACGGAACTGCTTGCCCTGATGGCCGGTACCGCTGCGTCAGAAGAGGACCGGAAGCGTCTCGAACTGGCGCGAGCCGCTGATCCGCATGATTCACGACCACTGACGGGACTGGCCCTTCTGGCGTGGGTCCAGGATCGGAATGACGAGGCGATTGCACTTCTTCGTGAGGCAATTCGCATCGACCCGCAGGACATTTACGCTCACGCAGCTCTCGGGCAGCGACTGGCTGAAAGCGGCACGGCTCACGAACTGGATGCCTGGCGGCAGTCACTGCCCGAACAGGCAGAGAGATTATCCGAAGTCTGGATCGTCCTCGGGAAAATGGCTGAGGCCCGTTCCGACCAGGAAGGGGCCATACGCTGCTACTGGGAAGCTTGTCGGCGTGGCCCCGAATCGCGGACGGCGACTTCGCGACTGGCTCAACTGCTGGCTGAAGTCGGACGGCCGGCTGAGTCCGAGAAGTTTGCCGAACGACTGCGTCAACTTGGAGAATTGGCGATGATGCGGAACCACGTCATGTTTTCTGCAGATTCCGTGGAATCCCGCCCGACTCTCAAACTCATTCACCAGTTATTGGCCATCGGACAGTTTCATGAAGCCCTGTCGTGGTGCGTCGGCGAGGTCCAGCGGTCTCCGTCGAATGTCGAAGCGCGGCAGATTCTGGACCAGCTTCAGATCGACATCAGGAGTGAAAAACTTCAGCGGACCGCTGATCGATTCAACGTGGCTCTGCGGGTGGATCTCTCGGATTTTCCACGCCCGGTGTTTCGGAAAAATCCGACAGGCACAATCTCATCGAGGCCAGTCGAAACGACCGCGCTCTCTTTTCGAGACGATTCGATGACGACCGGACTGGAATTCCACTACTGCTACGGAACAGAGGGAAAGGGCACACAGCGGATGTATGAGCTGACCGGCGGTGGAGTCGGAGTCCTGGACTATGACCTGGATGGATTCGCCGATGCGTATTTTACGCAGGGCCACCTGTGGGATGAGGCATCAACCGGAGGCCCTCCCGAATCGTATTTCGACTCCCTCTTCAGGAATCTGCAGGGAGTTCGTTTTGAAGAGGTTTCGGGTCTGGCAGGACTCCACGAAACAGGATTCGGGCAGGGAGTCACGATTGGGGACTTCGACTCGGACGGATTCCCGGACGTGTTCGTCGCGAACACGCGGCAGAATCAACTGTGGCGAAACAACGGCGACGGAACATTTTCCGACGTCACTCGTGAAACACAACTGCAGGGCCAGGACTGGACGACAAGCTGCGTCATGGCCGATCTCACAGGCGACGGACACCCGGATCTTTATGAAGTGAATTACGTGGCCGGGTCCGACATCTTTGAGAGAGTCTGTCTCCACCAGAACGGCAAACCGCGACAGTGTGCGCCGTTTCATTTTGATCCGGCAGTGGATCGCCTGTGGGTCAATGATGGCGAGGGAAAATTTGTCGAACGAACTCGGGAGTTGCTCTCTGCCACACCGGACGGGAAAGGACTGGGAGTCGCTGTGTGGAATTCCGCCGGGAACCGTTCGCTCGATCTCCTGGTGGCAAATGACACGACACCGAATCTGTTGTTTCGGCAGGAACGGGACTCCAGTGGGCGATTGCGACTTATGGAAGGAGGCATCGCTGCGGGCCTGGCTGTCAATGAAGACGGCAAGGCTGAAGGCTGTATGGGAATCGCAATCGGCGATGTGAATGACGATGGGCTGATGGACGCTCTGGTGACCAACTTTCTACACGAATCCAACACACTCTATCTCAGTGGTGCCGATGGATTTTTTGAAGATCGAACACGGGAACAGGGACTGGACACTCAGTCGATGGACGTTCTTGGATTTGGAACTCAGTTTCTCGACGCGGACCTCGACGGCACGCTTGAGCTGTTCGTGGCGAACGGCCATGTCGCGGATTTGAGTGAGTATGGGACAAAATGGCGAATGCCGGCTCAGCTTTTCCGGCAGGGTGCCGGGCGGTTTTTCCTCGTCAACCCGTCCCGCCTGGGGGAGTACTTTCAGAAAGAGTGGCTTGGTCGAGCGGTCGCGCGGTGCGACTGGAATCGCGACGGGAAAGATGATCTCTTCGTCGGGCATCTGCTGGATGCGTCGAGTCTGCTGACGAACACGAGCCCGGACACCGGCCGGTTTCTTTCGATTCGCCTTTTCGGCGTGCAGTCTCCGCGTGATGCGATCGGCACGACGATCGAAGCGACGATTGGCAACCGGACAATCGTCCGCCAATTGACTGCTGGCGACGGCTATCAGGCGAGCAATGAGCGACGGATCATTTTCGGTACAGGAACCAGTGAGACGATCCGGAAACTGGTGGTCCGCTGGCCGTCCGGTCGCGAGCAGGTATTTGATGAAACGGCGACAAACCAGGAAGTATGGCTCGTCGAAGGCGGCAGCCTGGTTCCGAACGGCCCCTGAATCCCGAAACCGTCAAGTGGCTTCGGGAAGCGGCAGCGGCGAAGGCGAACGCCGTTCGGCATTCGCCCTCGCTGAACATTTCGGGTGGTCTGCATTTGAATGATGACGGCTTACTCGCGGGCGTAGTCGAACATCGGTGTCGACAGATATCGTTCACCCGAGTCCGGGAGGATGACGACGATGGTCTTGCCGGCGGATTCCGGTCGCTGTGCAACTTTCAGTGCCGCAGCAACCGCTGCTCCACTGCTGATACCGGAGATGATGCCTTCTTCGGTCGCCAGTCGCGGTGCCATTGCGAGGGCCTCTTCGTTAGTCACCTGGACCACCTCATCGACGAGGCTCATGTCGAGGATTGCAGGAATGAATCCGGCACCGATCCCCTGGATTTTGTGGGGGCCGGGTGCCCCGCCAGAAAGCACCGGACTGTGTGCTGGTTCAACTGCGATCGAGGTCACCGAGAGACCCTTCACTTCTTTCAGGTAGCGGCTGACTCCGGTGATCGTGCCGCCCGTGCCGACTCCAGACACGAAGATGTCGATCTTTCCTTCTGTGTCTTCGAAAATCTCGGGGCCCGTTGTCTTCACATGGACCGCCGGGTTGGCGGGATTCTCGAACTGCTGAGGCATGTAATAGCCGGGCTGCTTTGACAATTCGGTGGCTTTATTGATGGCCCCTTTCATGCCTTCAGCGCCGGGAGTCAGCACGAGGTTGGCTCCAAAGGCCTTGAGCATCATGCGTCGCTCAAGCGACATGGTGTCCGGCATTGTCAGTGTGAGCTGGTAACCTCGCGCGGCGCAGACGTAGGCGAGCGCGATGCCAGTGTTGCCGCTGGTTGGCTCGACGACGTGCATGCCAGGTTTGAGCTTACCGGTTTGCTCGGCATCCCAGATCATGGCCGCTCCGATCCGGCACTTGACGCTGTAGGCTGGATTGCGGCCTTCAATCTTGGCCAGAACGGTGGCCCCGGTGCCTTCAGTGATCCGGTTGATCCGGACGAGAGGGGTGCGGCCAATCGAAAGCGAATTGTCGTTGAATATCGGCATGGTCACTGGCTCCTTCCTGTGTGATTTGCTGCGGACGGTCCCTCGAAACCGGAATGAGAGCACGGTCCAGGGCAGGTGGGAGGGTATTGGAGAGGCTCCACACCGGCAATCCCTTTTTCCGCTGTGAAGCATCGGATGCGGTGCCGTTCGGCGTTCCTCCAGGTTCGAATTGGCAGTTGTCCGCCACCCAGGAATACACCTCCGAATTTGCAGGATTCTCCTCGATGACTTTACCGATGTTGGTGGAAGGCACCACACGTCATTTCATCCGAATAGTCGTTTCGATCGATGATTCTGGCGTGTTCGCCCCATCTCCTGGATTCACGACTGAGCTGATACCTCCCTCACCGAGGTGTTTCACGTCTTCTGCAGTTTTCTCGCGGGCCGTTGCTGCTGCGAGTCACCCACTTGAGCTAAGTCTTCCGACGTGTTTCAGGAGGCATCTGCCTGCGGCGAGAGCCTCCTGATTTAAGTCAGGCATCCCAGCTCACCAGGAGGAAGAAAATGGTTTCCCCAAACCAAAGCGAAAGATTCCACGACGCTCATTGCCACCGCGAGGCCAGCGTGCCTGCGGTGCGACTCGTTGCGGCCAGCGACAATCCCATGGAGTTGTCGGGCATCCGGTCGGAGGCGGCTCGTGCCGGTATCGAGCTAGTCGCTGTTGCCCGAACCGGACCGGAACTGCGGGAAACGATCCTGCAGTACCAGCCGGACGTCGTTCTTGCGGAAGCTGATCTGCCACGGCAAAGTTTCATGGATGTCGTCGCAGAAGTTCGGGCTCGTATGCCGAAGCTCGCCTGCGTTCTGTTTGACCGAATCGTGCCCGACTGCGTCATCGGCCAGGCACTGCGGATGCGGTTTGCGGGAATCCTGACGAAAGGCGAGCAGGAGCCGGAACTCGTCATGGCAGATGTCCTCGCGGCCGCTCGCGGCGAGAAGCGATATTCAGAATCGGCTGCCGTGCGAATTCACGAGAACACGTCGCCTGGCGACCGGCAGCCAAAGTTCACCGACCGGCTTTCGGCGCTCGGCGACCGGCAACTCGAATAGGTTCGCAGATTGACGGGTGAATCGCTGACGACAGCCGAGGCGGCCCTCGCAATGGATGTGTCCGAGCGGACCGTCAGTAGCGCCCAATGCCGTTTCTACAAGACCCTGGATGTTTGTTCGCGTACGGAATTGCTCTGGTTTGCGATCAGTGAAGGGCTCGTTGCCATCCCGCCGGCTCCGGGCTCGCCGGTCGCCCACCGGTTTCGCACGTGGTGCGGCTGCGGCGCGGCACACCCGCTGAGCTTTGCTGCCTACACTCGATCGAGTGAGCACGCGGTGACGTGTATCTGCGGCAGCTGTTCGAAAGTCTGGGAAGTCTGGCGGGAGGACATTGAGCGGGCTGATTTGCCGGTTGCAAATTCAGCTCCCTCGCTCGCTCCGCACTCGACTCCGGCTCGATCGGACCAGCAGGCTCGGCCCGGCGACTTGACTGGCGGCGCGAGTCATGCGCTGTCCGTTCTTAATCACAGCTACCTGGACCAGCCCCGCACCTGATTCCGTCAGCTCCGGCCCGCGAGAGGATTCCTGTTCCCCGGTTTGAGCGATCACCGCTATCTTTCCGTCGGGCGACTGGTCTCGCCTTCGACGAACGAACACGGAACCGTTCTTTCAGGACAGGACTATGCGAAGCCACGGACGGCTTGCAGCCCTTGCTGTCGCGATGTGTCTGACAGCTGGCTGCGGCGGAAATGACGACACGGGATTACTGTCTGAGGAAGAGCTCGAGGCTCTGGGCATTCCGACCGCGCCGGCAATAGAGACGGCCGACCCTGAGGGCGACGGCGAGACTCGGCAGACTTCTTTTTCTCAGCCCGCTGCCGATGCGCCGGAGGGAGAGCTGAAACTCTCACTTCAGATCGGCGCCCGTTTTCCCATTCAGAAGACGATCACGCAGACCCTCGTGCAGAAATCTCCTGGCGGAGCCGAGTCGACGACGAAGTCGATTCTGTCGATGCTCTTTGCAATCGTCGTTGAGGCGGAAGAAGACGGTCTGAAGCTGATGAATGTCCGGTACCAGCGGGTTCGCTATGCCCACGAAATGCTGGGCGAGCGGGTTGAGTACGACTCGGCGAACCCGCCAGACGTCATCCCGCAGGCGGCTCAGGTTTACCACGGGCTGGTCGATAACGGATTCAGTTTCTGGCTGGGAGCGGACAACCAGATTGCCGAGGTCGTTGGCTTTGACGATTTCCTGAAGAGGTGCGTGCGGCACGCGCCGCGGAATCAGCAGGAAGCGTTGCTGACGCAGATTGTGGCGACGCAGGAAGACGAAGGTTTTTCAAATTTCATCGACCACAGCATCGGACTGTTGCCGTACGACCCGAAGGCGACTGGCCGCGAGACGGCCGTCAAAGTTGGCGAAACGTGGAACGCGCCGAAGCAGCTGCTCATGAGGCCGATTCCCATGAACCTCGACACGCAATACACACTGACGGCTCTGACCGACGAGCATGCTCATGTGAATATTTTCGGGACGATTTCCCCGGCACGGTCAACGCCGATGGGCAGCGAGGCCACTCGATCCAGCGAAATGATGACACTGACCGGCGGTCACACGATCGGCAACTGTGTCCTCTACCGCGAAACGGGCCTCCCCATGAAAAGTCGTGTCGAACGGCGGATCGACATGCAGGTACAGATCGACTCGAAGCGAAAGTTCGATCAGCACAAAACGATCGTGACCACGGTCGAGGGATTCCCGACGGAACGTGCTTTCCGTACGCCGGCGACTCAACCCGGAGCGTCCCGCTCCGCCGGAGCCCCTGTTGAGATCGGCCCGCGGCGGCGACGCGACGAATAATCCGCGTTTCTGGTGACTGAGCCGCGATGCGGTCTGAATCCTCAGCGAGAATTGCGATTCTCGCGTCCGTTTTCACTGGTGGGACCGTGCTGGTTACAATCAGCCCGGAATCTCCTCTCCCATCTGTGTTGACCAGAAACTGGCTCGACAATGTTCGGCCCGCTGCTTCTCCTGCTGATCGTCATGCCGCTCATTGAGCTGTGGCTGCTGCTGCGCGTTGGCGATCGGATCGGGGCTGGAAACACGTTTCTGCTGGTCATCATCACGGGCATCGTTGGAGCCAGCCTCGCCCGTCAGCAGGGGCTGCGTGCCTGGCACGAGGCTCAGAAACAGTCGGCGGAGGGAAAGATTCCGGGAGCCGCGCTGGCGGACGGAGTCATGATTCTGATCGCGGGCGTCCTGCTGATGACGCCGGGGATCATTACAGACGGGTTTGGCTTCCTGCTTCTCCTGCCGCCGTTTCGTGCCGTTGTTCGACGGGTCCTCAAGGACCGGATTAAGTTTCAGACTCAAGTCCATGTGCAGAAATTCGGGATGCCGCCCGGAGGACCTGGTCCTGGCGGGTTCGGCACGGGAGCCGATGATTTTTCGCCGTCCGGAGATTCGGCAGGGGCGAGGCTCCCACCCGACGCGATCGACGTTGAACATCACAGTCACGAATCGTAGGCATCCCGACTGAGCACAGTCCTTTTCGGGTTACCTCGTTGAGGTTGAGCGACCCTCGTTGAAATTGAGCGAACTCAGACGCGGTCGACGATCAGCTGCGGCGAAGCGACCGGATTCGGTCCAATCTCGAAAGCGTCGCGAATCATCGAGGTTGTTGCCGGTAAGACATCGCGGCCGAAGACGCGCGCCAGCGGGTCGCCGTTCGAGATGGAATCTCCGATCCGGGCGAGGACTTCCATCCCGACGCTGTGATCGACCTCGTCTCGGGCGTGTTTTCGCCCGCCGCCGAGTTCGATGATGGCCAGCCCGAGAGCTTCCGTATCGACTGCCGAAAGGCATCCCTCTTGAGTGGCTTCGGCCAGAAACTCCGGTGCACGACTTCGTTCGGCGTCGAGGTCACCTCCCTGCGCGGCGACCATTCTTCGAAAGATCTTGAGTGCCGCTCCGGAATCGAGTTGCCGGCACAAGGTGACGGTTGCTTCTTCGAGCGACTGGTGCAGACCCGATGCGACGAGGAGTTCCGCTCCGAGTGCGACGGTCAGTTGCCGCACGTCGTCAGGGCCGCAGCCTGCCAGGACATCGAGTGACTCGTCGACCTCGACCGAGTTTCCGCACATCTGCCCCAGTGGTTGATTCATGTCGGTGATCAGTGCTGTCGTTTTCAGTCCAGAGAGCTTTCCCACTCGAACCAGAGACTTTGCCAGCTGCGTGGCCTGCTCGCGCGTTTTCATGAACGCGCCGCTTCCGAATTTGACGTCGAGGACCAGCGCGTCGAGCGACTCGGCCAGCTTCTTGCTCATGATGCTCGCCGTGATCAGCGGCACCGACGGAACGGTGGCGGTGACGTCCCGCAACGCGTAGAGCTTTCGGTCGGCCGGGACCAGGCCGGTCGTCGCGCCCGTGATGACGCAGCCCACTTCATCGACCACGCGCGACATCTCATCGATCGACAGGTCTGTGCGGAATCCCGGAATGGATTCCAGTTTGTCGAGCGTCCCGCCGGTTGGCCCGAGGCCTCGCCCGGAGATCATCGGAACGCGAAGCCCGCACGACGCCAGCAGTGGGGCGAGGATCAGCGAAGTTTTGTCGCCGACGCCGCCGGTCGAGTGTTTGTCGACAACGGCCGAGCCGGCGGGGTGCGAAAGCGTGACTCCGGACGCGAGCATTTCCTGCGTCAATGCCGTCGTTTCTTCATCGCTCATCCCCTGAAAAAAGACCGCCATGCAGAATGCAGACATCTGGCTTTCGGCCGTCTCGCCGTCGACGAAACTGCGGACCAGCCAGGCGATCTGCTCACGCGACAATTCGCCGCCGTCACGTTTCAGGGCGATCAAACGAGAGGGACTCAAAACGAACCTCGAGACACGTCAGGAAATGCGGCAGCCAGAGGAGCTCGCGCCATCGTGTCAGCATCGTGGGTGGGACGCAAGACGAGCGAGTGGTCATCAACTGTGGTTCGCCACTCGGCGGCGGCGTCTCCCTGGATGTTCACACCACGGAGTGGCGTGCCACACTTTTTGACTCAGGAGTGTTTGAACGCGACTGTCGGCCTGGTGGACGGTGGTCGTCGTGTGCGGACTCGCGGCGCTTCGGCGGCGAATCGTTCCTTCAGGCGAAGAACCGGTCTCTCAATGAGACACCAGGAGGCCGTGGCCAGGGCGAGTGTGATGATCGGTCCGGCCAGGGCGACCTCCAGTTGAGACGCACCGGCAGCACCCATCAGACGAAAAACGGGATAGTGCCACAGGTAAAGTCCGTACGACAACTTTCCAAGAAACAAAGCGGGTCGACTTTGAAGCAGGAGCATTCCCCTGGACGGGGACAAGCCGGCATTGGCCATCACGCCACAGATCAGCGTTGCCGAAAGTACGCCGGTCAGGGGCAGCCAGCAAAGAAAAGTCGTCAGTGTGTACCAGTGAGCGACGAAGCAGAGCGACAACAGAGCCACCGCGCAGAACGGCATGGCCGCGGCCAGTCTCCGTTTTGTGGCGAGTGTTTCGATTCGAAGCCGTCCGTCATGAATGGCGGCTCCGAGGGCACAGCCGAGTAGCAGGCCATCGGCCCGAGTGTCGAGTCCGTTGTAAAGTCGCATCGGCGAGGCCGAGGTCGACAGAGCCGCTCGCCACAGAATGATCACGGCGACCGCTCCGAGAAGTCGCAGCGTCAATCGATCGCGGCGGCCCAGCGTGATGATCGCTGGCAGGAGCAGTGGCCAGAGCAGATAGAACTGCTCCTCAATGCACAGTGACCACGTGTGACCAAGCAGGCTCGACCGTCCTGGATCGCTCGCCCGCACCCAGTTGAAGATGTAGGTGAGCGAGAAGGCAGCGTCGGACACCGTGTTTCGAAACGCGTCGCCACTCAAGGCGACCCGGCTCAGCAGAACCACACTGGCCACCATGACGATCATCGCGGGAGCCAGTCGCAACACGCGCCTCATGTAGAATCGTCCGAGCTGGATCCCCGTTCGGTCGTGTTCTTTCAGAAGCAGGCTGGTGATCAGGAAGCCGCTCAGCACGAAGAACTGTTCGACCCCCAGAAAACCTCCGGGCAGGAACTCGGGAGCGGCGTGGTAAATCATCACGACAAGAATGGCGAGACCGCGCAGGCCGTCCAGAGCGGGAACGTATTGAAATTCGGGTCGACTGTTAGCCGGGCGCGGGCAATCCGCAGTCGAGGTCGAGACCTCAACGGAGCTTCGGATCGCTGTCTGCGCCTTGTCGCTCATTCAACCGCCTGGGTTGTCTCTGTGGGGAGTGCCTGACTGAGTGAAGCAAACACATTGCCTGGTCCAGAAATCTACGATCAAGAAACGCATCGAATGCGGGATTCACCTCGCGGGAGGGGAGCACTACGGCATTTCTTTGCGGCAATCGCTGCATGCACTGCCCGCGGTCTTGCGTGACACCGCCGTACTCACGCGCCACGAGGATCGATCAGTGCAACCCGCAGGTCCATCACATTTGTGTGAGTCGGTCCCGTCAGCAGCAGGCTCCCCGTCTGCTGAAAAAACGGGTACGAATTGTTGATCGCCAGGAAGGACTTCGGATCGAGCCGTTTTGACCGCATATCACGCAGAACGGCGGCGTCGAGCCACGCGCCGGCCGCATCCGTCGGGCCGTCCTCGCCGTCAGTCCCACCGGAAAGAATCACGAGGCCTCGCCCGTCGTCGGTGCCGAGTTCGTCGCACGCGGCCAGGACGAGCTCCTGATTGCGGCCACCTTTTCGTGGCTGATCAATTTTTGCCAGTCGCACCGTCGGCTCGCCACCGCTGATCAGGCATGTCGGTAAGGGCGAGTCGCCGTCCCGCAGAGCGAGGCATCGTCGCGCGAGCCCGCGTCCGAACTCTGCCGCGATTCCTTCCTGTTCAGATTCCGTTTCGACCTGAAACCCGAGCTCGTGTGCTCGCGCGGCGGCGGCGTCCACTGCGACCTGATTTCGGCCGAGGATGACGTTGTGGACTCGCGAGGAGTCAATCGGCGGGGCCACCGGACCGTGCTCAGCCTTTCGTTTAAGAGCCGTCATCACCGATTCGGGCATTTGCGCGGTGTCGGGGACAAGTCGCTTGAGAACCGCGATCGCTTCTTCCGGCGTCGATTCGTCGTCGACCGTCGGTCCGGAAGCGATCACGTCAAGTGGGTCGCCGATGACGTCAGAAATGACGAGCGTGATCAGCGTGCCCTGCTTCGCCGCGCGAGCCAGGCCGCCACCTTTGATCCGGGAAAGCTGCTTGCGGACACAGTTCAGTTCGTTGATGGTCGCTCCGCCGTGCATCAGTAGTCGCGTCACGGTCTGCTTGTCTGCGAGAGAGACGCCGTCGATCGGCGCTGGCAGCAGCGCGCTGCCTCCGCCCGAAATCAGCACGAGACACAAATCATTTCTGGCAAGGCCTTCGACCAGGCCAAGAATTCTCGCCGCACCGTCGACACCCGCCTGGACCGGCTCGTTGATCCCTGCCGGCCTAGCTCCGTGCAGGACGATCTTCTGCAGCGGCCGCACACAGTCTTCGGGCACGTTGACGAAACCGACGGTCCGCGCGAGGACGTCCTCACCGACCGAAGCTTCCACCGCCGCCGCCATTCCGGCTCCGGCTTTGCCCGTTCCGACGACGACGAGTCGGCCGAGCTGCTTCGTGTCGAACTCGTGACCGCAGACCGTCAGTCGGTCGAAGCTCTGTTGAATCGCCGCACCCACAAGTTGCTCTGAGGAGACAGCGTCGACTCCGGCCTGCCAGATGTCTTTTGCCAGTTCAGTCAGCGAGCGGGAGTCAGTCATGGCGATTTCGACTTCCGTCTGCAGGTGGCTTTGGTCTGCGGCTGGCTTCGGAGGGCACCTCGCGATCTGGTGGGGGCTCGCTTCGCTCAACGACCCTGTTTTCTGCGGTCCCGATTTTTCGCGGTATCCTCGCCGAATTTCCAGACGTGCCGGACGCCGTAGTAAATCGCGAATGCGACGAGAGCAGTCAATCCGGTCCAGAAAATGAACGGCAGGAACTTGTCGATCAGGTAGCCGCCGACACCGACCGCTGCTGAGAGCACCGCCAGGATCAGCAGGCACGTCAGAAGAATGCGAATGTGCCGCAGTTCCTGGACGATGGTCGCCAGTTGGCGGTCAGGATCTTTCGATTCAGAATTGAAATCGTCAGTCACGCGGTGTTCCGCCGGAGTCACCCAGAGAGGCAGTCATGCTTCGTCGAAGCCGGGCTCCATCGTACTGACGATTCCGGGAGCATCCAACCAGGCGGTCGCCACTCAATCCGACTCGGCGTTTTGGAATCAGCCCAGCGTCTTTTTGAGAGCGTCCCGGATTGGCTCCTCGCATCCCGGTGCCACCCACAGCCAGGTGTCCTCAAACTTGTCGTCGAAGTTCGACTTCGTCGGGATGTAGCCGGGCCAGCACTCGCCGTAGCCGATCGACAAAACGAAACTGTCCGGTTTCATTTCCTGAGCCATCAGCTGGTAGCCGACAAAGGCCTCGCCGGGGAAAAGCACGATCTGTGCGGCTCCCAGGTCGACAACGGGCAGGTCGATGGGCGAGCCCGCGACGACTCGCATGCGACTGCTGAGCGACATCGCCGCGTGGATTCGCTGTCGGACGTCCTGTTTCTCATCGTGAATTTTCGCCAGGAGCGCGTCGGCCTGGAACCGGGCTTCCTGCCGGTAGGGAAGTGTGAGCTTCGCGACTCGAACGTCGGCCGACTTGAGTTCGTGCTTCGTCGTCGCTTCCGACGCGGCTTTCATCGCGACGTAAATCCGATCGGCGAGCAGTTCCCGGCTGCCCTGCGAGCCGTCGTTGTACTTGCCGGCCGTGACGTCGCCGCTGCAGCCGGAGACGTAAATCTGATGCACCTTCTGGTTGTCCCGCCGCCGCCGTTCGCGGGCCATGCCGACGAAGTCGTACGTGACGCCGCCGCGACCGTAGTAGCTCATCGGATGCGTCGCGTAGCTGTGCAGCGCGGCGAGCTCCGTATCGCCATTCCAGAAGCTGAGCGTTTTGAGGTACGGATCAATGAGCCCGTCCGGCGCACCCGCGTGAAACTTGTTGCCTCCCGAACTGCTGCCGCGCCCGTATGAGACTCGTCCATCTTCGAGCACGACGCGACGGTTGGAAGCAACTTTCTCGACCTTCGCCTGGCCGGTGCCGATATGGGTGACCGGTTGAGACTCGCTGAGCGAATTCTTCGCGACCTCGGCAACCCGCTGCACGCATTCTTCGTGGAAGGCGAAATCAAACAGCTCTCCGGTCAGCCCGGCCCGGTCGAGCAGGTTCTGCGCACCGATGTCCGAAACCGGCGCGTCGTGCTGATGGAGGCTCGACACGAGCACTCGTTCGGTCGAGGTACCAATCGCCTTCGCGATCACGCTGCGCCAGCGGTCGTACGCTTCGTTGCGGATCTCACACCAGTCGACGGCGACGAGGACCACAGGATCGAAACCACTTTCGCCGGTCAGAACAAACCCGTGAGCCTGCAGCGGATCGACGATCTCTTTCGACTTTGTCGGCAGAAGCCCCATGCAGCGATGGCCGAGCGGGATCGTGACGTCGGCAGAAAAGCGGGCGAGACGGAATCCGGACATGATGGGATCTCGATCTGGTGCGATGCTTGCGGAAGAATTATTGCCAGGGTTAGCTTTCGCTCATTCCCCAGCCTGGCTGCGGTCACAACGATTAATCCCCTTCGAGTGGAGACGCAACTCATGAAGACTCTTTTGATGCTGACTCTGGCCCTCGCCACGACGCCACTGCTGGCGGCTGGCGGGAAGGCTGTGACCGATGAAAAAGAAGCGGGAGCCGATTTCCAGATTCAGGGCGAGTACACCGGCAAGTCCGGCGAGCAGAAGATGGGCATGCAGGTCATCGCCCTGGGCAAAGGGAAGTTCGACGCGGTTGTGTACTTTGGCGGGCTGCCTGGCGACGGATGGAAACGCGAAGACCGCAGCGTGAAGCTCACCGGCGAGACGAAAGACGGCAAGACGGATTTTAAAGGTGAGAAGGGGCAGTGGGGGAAGATCACGGACGGCGTGTTCCACGCTCACATTGGGGATGTGGCAGTCGACGCCGACAAGGTGACGCGCAAGTCCACCACGCTGGGAGCTCACCCGCCAAAGGGTGCCGTCGTTCTGTTTGACGGTTCGAATGTGGATGCCTGGGACGGCGGTAAGCTGCAGGAGGGAAAGTATCTCGGCGTCGGCACTCGCACGAAGCAGAAGTTTCACAACTTCACACTGCACCTGGAATTCCGGACGCCGTACATGGAGGAATCTCGTGGCCAGGGGCGAGGCAACAGTGGCATGTACCTGCTCGATCAGTACGAGTGCCAGGTCCTCGACTCGTTCGGTCTGGACGGAAAAGACAACGAATGCGGCGGCATTTACCAGGCCTCAGGACCAATCGTCAACATGTGCCTGCCGCCTCTGAGCTGGCAGACCTACGACGTCGATTTCACGGCCGCGAAGTTTGATGGAGACAAAAAAGTCTCTAAGGCCGTCGTGACGATCCGCCACAACGGAGTCGTGATTCACGACAAGCTGGAACTGCCGGGCTCGACTCCGGGCGGCGGACAGAACGACGAATCGAAGCCTGGTGCGTTGTTCCTGCAGAACCACGGCAACCCGGTTCATTTTCAGAATATCTGGATTGTCGAGAAATAGTGGTCGTCAATTTTCGATGAGCGTTCCTCAGCCCGGTCGCCTTATGTCGGCCGGGCTGCTTTTGCAGGGTGGGCCCACCCTACAGTTTACGGATGACTCCGGCGACGAGGTGGCCTCCGAAGCCGAGCGACAGTTTCATCGCGTGTGTCACTTCTCGCGGTTTCGATTTTCCGGCAACGAAGTCGAGGTCGCACTCGTCGTCGGGATCGGTGAGGTTCATCGTCGGCGGAAGCTGGCTGTCCCGCATCGCCAGTAAAGTGGCTGCGAATTCGACGCTGCCAGCCGAGCCCAGGAGATGGCCGATCGCACCTTTGAGGCTCGACGCAGACAGCTCGTACGCGGCCGGGCCAAAGGCCGCTTTGATCGCGCGCACTTCGGCAAGGTCGTTGGCCTTTGTGGCGGTGCCGTGCAGGCTGACGTAGTCGATCTCTCCCGCAGCGAGTCCGCTTCGCCGCAGGACGTCGCGAATCAGCCAGGTCAGCGCCTCGGGGTCTTTCTGAAGTTGAGTAATGCCCGAGGCCTCGCAGGCCATCCCGCCGGTCAGCCACTCGGCGATCGGTTTTGCACCTCGCGCGGTCGCGTGTGCTTCAGATTCGAGCACGACAATTCCGGCTCCCTCGCCAATGAGAAACCCCGATCGGTTTCGGTCAAACGGCTTTACTGCTGTCGAAGGGTCTTCGTGTCGGTCTGCGAGCACTCCAAGCTTCCGAAACGACGCGAGCACGGCTGGACTGATCGACGCGTCCGAACTTCCGGCGAGGACGACGTCGCACTCGCCGTGGCGAATCAGATCCGCGCCGCGGAGGATGCTCGAAAGTCCCGTCGCGCAGGCCGTTACCGGGGCGAGTGCTCCGCCCTGCAGGTTGAGAAGCGAGGCCACGACACTGGCCGGTCCGCTTGCCGCCAGACGGATCCACGAAGCCGCCGGGAATTCCTCTTGAGAAGCGGCGAACAGCGAGGCGAGTTCCTCAAGGCGGTGGCTCTCGTCAAGCGAGGCACTGGCCGCGCAGGGGGTCATCGGTTCGGGATTCCGGAGAGTTGTCCCCAGGTCTCCGTTTCGTGACTGCAGGATGCTTCGGCTGCGAAGAGTCTCGAACCATGAGTGAACTCCGCCCTTGCTGGTACCGATCACGCACGCGCTTCGAGACGGTTCAATCTCTTGCCAGTCGAGCGCCGCATGTTCGGCGGCTTCGAACGAAGCCGAGACCGCGTGCGTGATCGCAGGTTCGTGCAGCAGCCAGAACAGCTCGGAGTCGTTGGACGACTCGGCGAACTGTCGCGCGCGGTCGGAGGCGATTGCAGGAGCTCCCGCGGCGTCTGCCGGCCAGGAGGCTTCGTCATGGAGAAGACGCCGGATTGCCCGCTCTCCCGCCAGCAGCTCCTGCCAGCTCGATTCGCGATCGGCGCCGAGCGGCGTGACGAGACCGACTCCCGTGATCAGTACTCGTGGCGGCCTGGGCATTGGACTTTACTATTGCCGGTTGCTCGATCGGCAGACGGACCAGATGGCTCCCCCGGCAAAGACCACGACCAGGCCGATCTCGAACCAGTAGCTGCGGCTGATGCTGACGTTTGACGCGGGGGCCGGAGACCGGTTCGCCGGCGCAGCGGCTCCTTCCTGAGCCAGCACAAAAGTGCTCGCACCAAGAATCACCGCCAGGACGGTGCAGAGAATCGCAAGGCGTTTCGACATGGATGTCTTTTTCAGGGACGTTGGATTTTGTCCGCTTCTTGCCAGCGGGGCGGGACGGGTCGATGATAGACGAACGCCCGGCCGGTCGAAACGGTCGAGCTCACCCACCAATCCCTCTTTCAGAATTGCAGGCCCAGGGTGGACTGGCAACTGACAATCAGCCTGCTGATCGTGGCGGCCGCCGCGGTCGCACTGGCCCGGCGAGTGGTGAGGCTCATCCAGGGCGACGGCGAAGGCAGTTGCGGCGGTTGCTCAAAGAAGTGCGGCGAACCCGGCGAGGCCGGATCGGATCCGGAGCTCTCCGGTTTCGTGCCGGAAGATCGGATTACGATCCACTACGAAGAAGAGTCGGCCTGAGTGGATGTCGATTGAAAAGTAGCGGACGGCGAAAGCCGTCCGGCCAGAGCGAGTTTTCCCGTGTAGAACCGGGCGGTTTGCGCCGCTTCGCTACCGGGCTCGGAATTTTCAACGGACTGCTAACCCGCCGAGGTTTCCAGGGAGCTCGACTTCACCTGTTAACTCGCACAGTCATGCGTGATTCGGTAGAACCCGTTTCCGCGTCTGATGAATCCCGCTCCTGATGGCCGTTCCGCATGACTGACGATTTTCGCTACCAGCGAGAACTCTGTTCATTTCTGTCGGAGTTTCTCACTGAACACCGACGCGATCTGCTGCCGCCGTTGCTGCTCAACCGGACGCGACACATCACAGTCGTCGTTGAGGACATTCATAAAGAACACAACGCAAGTGCGTGTCTTCGCAGTTGCGACTGCTTCGGCGTTCAGGATGTCCACATTATTGAGAATCGAAACGAGTACCAGGATAACCGCCAGGTCTCGCTCGGTGCGGAGAAGTGGCTGACTCTGAAGCGCTACAACGAACCGGGCGAGGACAACACAACGCGCTGTCTGCAGTCGCTTCGCGAGCAGGGCTATCAGATCGTGATGACCTCGCCGCACCAGCCGACGTGTGACCTGCTGAGCTACGACGTCACGCGACCGACGGCTCTCATTTTCGGAAACGAAAAAGACGGCGTTTCGGAAACGGGCCGCGAACTTTCAGACGAGGTCATGCGGATTCCGATGTACGGCTTCTCTGAGAGCTTCAACATCTCCGTGGCCGCTGCGGTCGCTCTCAGCCACCTCGTCTCCCAAATGCGGATGCGGAATGTTGAGTGGTCATTGAGCAAGGTCGAACGGGACGAGCTGATTCTGGCCTGGGTGCGAGCGGCCACTGGCATGCGGCTCGCATCGCTCGAAGAACGTTTTCGCAACGAGATTTATGACGAAGCAAACGCAGCCGACGACACAAACCTCTGGCCGGACTGGTCGAAGATCGAACCGGCCGCACAACTCGAACGAGGATCACGTCATGGATAGGAATTACTTTCTGATTACTGGCACATTTCAGGTTGTTGGAGCGTCACCTGATGGCGACTCCGTTCGCTTTAAAGCAGACAACAAAAAAAACTGGGGACTCCTTGATGGGCCGCCGGCGCGATTAACAAAGAGCGAGGGCGTTCAGCTTCGCTTCGAGGGAGTCGACGCGCTGGAGACTCACTACCGCGCCGGCACGACTGTTTCTCAACCAAAGGCACTCGCCAACGAAGCAACGGATTCGGTGCTCGACATGATTGGCGTCAAAGATGCGGTCTGGACACCGAGCCATTCGAAGATCAGTTCGGCGACCGACGGGACGCCTGGTTACATCCTCGCGAAAATGACCGAACGGTACCGGCGTCCGATCGCGTTCGTTTTCGCGGGACCGCCACCTCGCAGGAGGAAGGATGGCGACACGATGGAACTCGAACCGTCTCACATGACAAGAAGCCTCAACTACCGCCTGATGGAGCAGGGGCTCGTCTACCCGACTTATTACAAGACACTTCACTGGCAACTGCGAGACGCTCTGACATTCGTCATGAAGCGAGCCCGGAAGAAGAATAAGGGCATCTGGAAAACCGACGGCACACAGTGTTTCTCGCTGACGAAGCCAGAGACGATCACCGACGACGTGCCGATTCTGCCGAAGCTGTTCCGACGCCTGATGAGGATGTACGCCAACCAGGGCTCATTCAAAGGGATGAACGAGTACCTGCTGACACGTCGCGAAACGGTCGTCCAGATCAGCCACTGCCACTTCACGCACTTTAACGAAATCTGCGTTCAGACGGGAAATGTGATCAGCATGTCCGGTCCGCCGGAGGACTTCGTCTTCACGAGTTGACAGCCCGTAGAAATTGACTGCCCGTAGAAAAAGTCGCGGCATGGCGCAAGCCGAATGGCCCGAGCGCATTGTTCCATGCAGAACCAGGCGGTTCGCGCCGCTCCGCTACATGGTTCGAACATTTCAACGGGCTGCTGAGAAGGGCGACTCGCAAGCCCTCGAAACTCGAATTGACGCATATTCAAATTCTCAGTAATGGTCGCACTCATTGTTGTGTTTTGAGCCTGATTTTCGTTTGTTCGGGATTGTTTTCGTGCGATTTCTCACGCCGTTTTTCGCTCTGCTCTCCCTCAGTCTTTGCGGCTGTTCGAGCTGGCCGCTCAGTTCGAAGTGGGCGATGAACGATCCGGATTACGCTGAGAAATACTCGCAGCCGTACGGCGATGACAAACCGGTGCGAATGCTCAAACAGATGGTCGACGCTCGCCACCTGGACGAGAAATCGGGCTGGACAGTTGGTGGCGGCGCGGGAGGCTCACCGGCGACGGCCGGAGGAACACTCGGCGGGTTCTACCACATGGCCTCCTGGCTGGAGCTGGATTACGCGCTGACAGGAATGGCCGGCACGGGAGCTCAGGACTGGTTCATCGGCCCGGAAGTGGGCCTGCGGGTTCAGCCGCCAACTCGAATCGCACCGTTTGCCGGAGTCGGCGGATTCCTGGGAATCAATCGCTTCTACGAGAACGCTGACCGGGACGGCGTCGACAATGACGACGACGGATTCGCCGACGAGTTCGGTGAGCAGGACAAAGATTACAAGGCGTTCACCGCGGTCTATCCCGAATTCGGAGTTCACGCGTGGCTCACCGGAAAGACCCGCCTGACCGCGAGCGCTCGGTATTACATCACCGAGGAAGGCCGGGACGACGACTTCTGGTTCGTCGGTTTTTCGATCAGCCGATTATTTGGACCTGGCAGGAAGGAAGAGCAACACGTCTGGACTGACGACGAAATGCCTTATGCAGAGCCTGCCGAGGTGCTGACGACTGACGGGCGGCTCCACGCGATTTTCGAAAAACCGGTTGAGCAGCTGCAGAACGACCCCGCGACGCAGGCCGGTTACGAAGAGCCCGCCGAGTCCGGGTTGAAGCCCGCCAGCGACCGTAAGATCGAACTGAGCCAGGGCCGACGCAGGATCATTGATTTCTACGATGATCTTTCAATTGCCGACGAAACCGAGCAAGGTGACGGTGATTTCAAGGATGCCGCACCTTAGATTCTTCCGTCGTCAGGTATGACGCACGCCCTCATACGCGACGCTCTGTATGGCCACAAAGGACACAGAATCGAATGGCACTGCCGTTTTGGTAGCAAGGGGTTACGTCATGCGGCGGCTTCGAGTTCGGCCTGGAGCTGGTGTCTTGGTTTTTTCATCAGGGCC
>JAQBVJ010000239.1 GCA_027623235.1 Planctomycetota bacterium | reverse complement strand
CGTTGTCTGGCCCTGGACACGGCAACGTCAACGGAATGAAGTCAACAAGGAGGATTTCATGACGGTCATGCTCGAATCGAAGATTGAAGCCACTCATCGCCTGCAGCGGTCAGGCCAGTGGAATGCGGCGTCCCTCTACCGGGATCGCGAACGGAACAGGCTGCGGGACGAGGGGATGACGCGGGCGGAGGCTCGGGAAGGTGCCTGGGAAGCGATGAGCGAGCGGTTTCAGCCCGTCGATGTGACTGCCTTCAAGACAGCGTTAGCCATGCGATTGTGTCCACCCGGTTATCCCTCAGCACTGACCACAGCCTGGCAGGCTGTCTGGGTCCTCATCGCTCTGGTCGCGGAATTCGACCAGCCACTTCGAAAAGCGCTGGGAATTGACGGTCGAACGGAGGCCGAGGTGCTGACTCTCTACCGGATGCTCCCCGTCAAGGTGCAGCAGGAGATCGAGACTCGTGCGATATTCGAGTCAGACCAGCTAGCGGACGACATGATGCGGCCCCGGCCGGAGCCTCTGCTGGAATGGGCCCGGCCACAGCTGAGCAGGATGCTGGACACGGTCGACCGGGAAGCCCTCGACACCGATTACGAGTGCATGACCTTTGAGTTCCTGGAACGGCTCGTTGATGCATGGCCGCTGCTGGAAGAAAGCGTCGAACTCTTCTGGGAGCACGACGAAGGGATAGCCTCATGAGGTGGAGAGGTGTTGTTTTATCCGCCATCCCTCACGCGCACGCGCGAGGCGATTATACACCTGTTTCGTTGCAGAAATCAGGGCAGAATTGCCGATACAGGTTCAAGCTCAATTGAGTCCGTATTGAGTTGAAGCCCGGCCAGGTGTGTGACCTCCTGGCCGGGTTCTTCTTGCGCCTGTTTGTTCTCGTACTCCTCACTACGGAATGCCGCAGTCTTCCCGCTTCTCACCACTCAACCTGCCACTGCAAGCTATGCTTGCAAGTGTTACCTGCATGTGAGAGGTGACCTCAGCCTGGCAAGAAAGCTGGCCCGCCTTTTTGTCAGGTGGCCCTGTCGGCAACGGATGAATGCTGCCAGGGCCTCTTTTGCGCGCACTCTGTCGAGTTATCCGGAAGACTACCGAGGTGAGGCCAGAATCGCGTAAACCGTCGGGCGGCTGAGTCCCGTCGCTCGGGCCATTGCAGCTTTGCTGGCTCCTTCCGCGTCCATGCGTCGGATGGTCTCTACGGCTTCGTCTGTGACCTTCAGGCGGCGCCCCGGCTTCGATCCGCCCCAGCGTTTGCCGGCGGCTCGGGCGGCATCCTGACCGGCTCGGACTCGTTCTGAGCGGACCTCGTTTTCGTACTCGGCGACACTGGCCAGGACGTTGGCAATCAGTCGACCGGCAGCCGTGGCCAGGTCGATACCGTCCTTCAGTGAGACGAAGTTGACTCGGCGTGCCTGGAGTTTCTCGAACAGCGCCGTGAGTCCGCTGGCGGTCCGTCCGAGCCGGTCCATTCGCCACACGACCAGTGATGCGACCTTGCCGGCGTCGATGTCCGCTTCCAGTCGGTTCCAGCCGGGACGGTCCATTGTCTTCCCGGTCATGCTGTCCCGGTAGAACTTCACCGGCTGACCGTTCGCGGAGTGTTCGGCCCACAGCTTGAGGTCCGGCTCCTGGCTTCGCGTGTCCTGTTTGCGGCTGCTCACTCGCAGATAGATGGCGACGTGCTGCATGAGTTTATCCCTGAGTGTTAAGAGTGAGGCATACTTCACGGCTGACGGTCTGACCTGATTGCGGGACCGTCAGAAACAACGGGAATCGGGCACTGAACACGGCCCGATTCCCGCAGGGATGAGGCTTTACACTTTGGCCGGAGTCTCGCCGTCGTTGTCCCAGGTGCGACCGAGGATGAAGTCAGCAGCCTTCTGAGCCTGAGCGGCTGCCTGAATCACCAGACGACTGTCCGCCCGCAGAACGCTCAGCCAGCCGTCGATGTACGAGGCGGCGTTCTCGATGGTGTCGGGCGTGATGCCGGCGTGACCGCACAGGAACGCGGCTCCCATCTCGGCGACCAGTTCTTCGCGGGAATAGGCGTCATCACCGAAGGTCCGCGGGTCGGTGCTCGGACGACGGTTCAGCCGCGTCTCGTGACCGGTCGCGTGAGTCAGTTCATGGAACAGCGAAGCGTAGAAGCCCTCAGCCGATGGGAACCGGCTTCGCAATGGCATCCGCACGACATCCTCAGCCGGGACGTAACCGGCGACGACTCCGCCTTCGCGAATCTCTGGACGGTCGGGCATCCGTTCGACGATCTGCTCACAGGCCGTCAGCGGTTCCCACTCGTGTGACTCGCTGTCGTCCTGCGGTGTGGTGACGCCTTCGCACTGATCCGCATTGAAGACCGAGTAATACCGCAGGACGGGCAGACGCTGCTTCGTCGGCTCACCGGCGTTGTTCTTCTCCTCGCGGTCGTACCATTTCCAGAAGATGACCGGCGTGGACTTCTCGCCCTTGCGGACGTGACCGCCACGGTCCTTCGCCTGCTTGAAGGTCAGCCAGTATCGGGATTCGTAGCCACCATTGAGCCGGAGTTGATGCAGGATGAACGAGTTGATGCCACGGTACTCGGCCTGGCTGACGGCGTTGCGTGGCATGGAGTTGCGACCGCCCCACGGGCAATGCCAGGGAACGGTCCCGGCTTCGAGTCGCTTGATGATCTGCTCGGTGATGATTTCGTAGACGTCGGCCATTGGACTGCCCCTTCGCGTAAAGAGATGGGAAGGACTGCCGACAGTTGCTGCCTGTCGGCGTCAGTCAGGAGCCACTCCTGACATCTCTATACGGAGACCGTGCCCGAGACCGTTTTTTCGGTTGTTTCAGAGGCATCTTCCGGACGAGGCATTAATGCCACCGGTGGCACAGTGCTGAAACCAAGGAGTTTTGCCGTTTTCTTGCCGAGTTCGACCTCAAAAGGGGGCCCCACGGCGGCTCCAGATCCGAATCCGACCCCCCGCCCCTCTCACGCTCCACACCCCACATATAGCCCAGGGAGCGCGCTCCGGAAAACGGTACTGGCAGCGTGGTTGACAGCGCGTCAACGTGGCGAATGACCGCTCTCACTCCAGAGTCGGTCATGTCCCACTTTTGAACCTGTCACCGTCAAGCGGTACGATGGAATCGACCGTGAGACTCCCCAGGAACCGCGACCGTGCATATTCGCTGCCCCCACTGCCATCATTCGATTGAACTGGTCGACGATAATCCGTTTCGGGACATGATCTGTGAGTCGTGTGAAAGCGATTTCAACCTTGCGAGCGATGGTGAGACGGTCGCAGTCGGCGGCCCACCTCCTCGCGTTCCCAAGTGGATCAGAGATCTATCCGACGAGATTTACGAGCTCGTAAAGCAGCAGGGGTTTGAGCCGTTTCGTAAGGCGGTGCGGGAATGGGTACATGAGCAGACTGTCTTAATTGACCGCAAAACAAAACACCGGGATTGGATGGAAACGGAGGTCAAAGCCGGTCGCACGCTGACCGCGTCCGACCTGAAAAAGCGTCACGAATCCAGCGAGCCAGCACCAGGAAAACATGCTCTTGAAGAAGTACCAAATGGGAACGAGCCCACGTACGTCTGGGTTCCGGAGTCACTGGTAATCGAGGCGGACTCGGACCTCGATCTTGTTGAGAAGACTGAAAAATATAGCAAAGAAGTTTTCAGCGATCGCCAGCTCAGCCGCACCGAAAGATTGACGCTCTTTTCGGCTATTTATGACCGATGCCAGAGTGGTGCTGAGGAGATCAATCCGTGGTTTTCCGAAGACCCGATTTCACGGGAACTGCATCCGATCGTTGGAGCCAGATACTTCTCGACCGTGTGGAACATTGGAAATCTGACTCCGCAGCCAGACGATGA
Source organism: Planctomycetota bacterium (assembly GCA_027623235.1). Lineage (GTDB taxonomy): Bacteria > Planctomycetota > Planctomycetia > Planctomycetales > Planctomycetaceae > JAQBVJ01. The sequence goes on along the minus strand of JAQBVJ010000239.1, from coordinate 328 downwards.
ATTCGCAACGGACGAAGAGCTTGCCAGATTCCTGCAAAACACACTGGACCTTGTTCGCAAAGACCTTGAAATCGACCCGCGTGCCGATGACGACGTTACTGCATCGAACAATAAGGCGAATTCCGGGACGACTGACGTCGACCCGCCTCCGCCCGTCGACCCGCCCCCGCCCAAAGGTGACGACCCTCTGAAAGAGTTTCGCAGCAAAGCTCAGCCACGTGTCCAAAAACTGTTTGACGTTCTCATTGAACACCCTGGTCCGCACACTCATTCGAAAGTCGAGCAGTGGTACGTTGGCGGTACTGACCAACAGTTCCAGAATAGCAGC
>JAQBVJ010000106.1 GCA_027623235.1 Planctomycetota bacterium | reverse complement strand
AATCTCCAGGTCGTCCGCGCTTGCCAGGTGGTGTCGAAACTCCTGGTCATCCGCGCTCGCAGGATCATCCGCGCTGGCCAGGTGGCACTCGTTCGCCAGGTGATCCGTAACCCGTTGCCGTGGATCCACGATATCAGGGGCGGAACACTGACCTGAACATCTACGACCCTTTCGACAACTATCTGGTATTCTGCTCACAGACGACAGAAGGATAAGAGCGAATGATAAATCGGGTAAGGGCGGCCATTTCTGACCACCCTCCCGACACCACCCTGGCATTCGGATCCGAGGGGATCGGGGTACCGTCTCTCGGTGAGGATCATCCAGCCCTTTTGGTTATCGCCATGACTCAGCATTTTCTGATCGTTGTTGCGCTCGTTCTCGCGATTCCGGCGACGACGGGAATTCGAGCAGAAGAATCGATCCGCGATTCTGTCACCTTTTACGCGTCGTTTGACGAGCAGCTTCAGGGAGATTTCGGCGGCGGACCCCTCGCCGTTTCGACCCGGTCCGACGATCCGGACAGGAAAGGTCAGTACGTCGTCACGCCCGGATTTCCCCGATCGGCGTTCCGAATCGTTCCGAATGGCGGCAAACACGGCGGAGCCCTTGAGGCGGCCAAGGTGCTGCCCAATCGAGGCCGGTTGTTCTTTCCGGCGAAGGGCAACATCGCATTCGCGCCAACCGGCTGGAGCAGTTCCGTTTCGTTCTGGCTGAGCACGAATCCCGATACGATGCTCAAATCGCGTTACTGTGACCCGATTCAGATCACTCAGAAGCGCGCGGCCGATGGCGCTTTGTGGATCGACTTCCCCGATACGAAACCGCGAGACCTTCGCCTCGGCGCGTTCACCTCGCTCGGCCCGGGTGAGCAACCGGTCGAGGAATCCGATCCGGCCGCGCCTCTCATTCATGTCCGAAAGATCGGCTTTCAAGAGGACGAGTGGCACCACATCGTGATGACCTGGCGGAACGTCGATTCCGGTAAGCCAGATTCGACAGTGGCTCTGTGGATCGACGGTCGGCGTGTCGGTGAGCTCACGAAGCGGAACATCGCGATGAAGTGGGACATCGGGCAGACCGGCATTTACGTCGCTGTGGGCCTGATTGGCCGGCTGGATGAGCTGGCAGTTTTTGATCGGGAGCTGACCGGCAGCGAAATCGGATTGCTGCATCGCAAGGCCGCGTTGTTGTCAGGGCTCGGCATGCGGTGAGTTGCAGATGGTTGTTGGGGCGCGAACGCGGATGACGGGCGCGACGCGGATGACGGACGGACGCGAGGGACGGACGGACGTGGGCGTCCGTCCTACTGGGTCTTTGAGGCGGGGGTCAGCGTCACTTTTCGGCCGGTGATTTCCCAGGCGATGCCGCTGCCTTTGAACAGTGCCTCGCACAGTTCCTGCAGACTCGCGTTTTTCATTTTCATTTCGACGCCCCGATCAAGCTGGACGCCGGCGTCGGTCAGTGCCGCCTCGTCGTATTCAAAGCGGATGTCGGACTTTTCGGGAAGCGCTTTCAGCAGCGAGCCAAGTTGAGCTCGAATCTCGAACGTGAAGTTGAGCTCGCCACCTGCCGGACGAGGGGCCGTCCGCTGCGTGTCGCGTTCCGGATAAATCAGCCGGTCGACCTCCTCGAGCTGCTCGACGGTGCCGGTCACTTCCAGCCGGCTCCCACGCAGGTCGTGAGGCAGACCGCGAAGCTGCGGAAGAATTTCCGACACGCGAGCACGTTTCGTCCGCGTGAGGCTCGGCCACGTCCGGCGCATGGTGACTTGATCCGGCATCGGGACCAACTGAATGTGCGTCGCCGCAGACTGCCACTCGAAGCTCAAGTCAAACTGCGCGAGCAGGAGGATGAGCTTCTCCGTAATCGTCGCGTGAGGAATGGTTGCTGCCGCCCACAGGTCGTGCGGAATTGTCTCCGGCGAGTTCGTTTGCGGGACCGTGCCGGGTTGGGTGCCTCCCCCGATCTGCAACCCGGCTTCGCGGCACGACCCGGCGACGATGTCGGATGGTCGATCGAGATCCTGCCAGATGAGACTGCTGCGCCGAAGCAGCTCGAAGCTGCGTTTTGTCCCGGCGACGGCATTCTCTCCCACCAGTTCGTTGGATCGCAGTTCGACCAGTGTTCTTAATCGCGCGGCCGTTTTCACGGGTCCGACATAAACGGTGTTTCCCACGACGCTGATCCCGGCACCGCACTCCGTCGCAATCGTCGAGAGGATGTCCAGCAGGCTTAGTTTCGACAGGCCCAGGGTCAGCGACTGCTCGGGGTCGATGCGGCGGTCGAGCAGGACAGCGACCTCACGCGACTCGGAAAGTTGACGGAGTCCCAGACGCAGCGGCCGCTCCTGCCAGCTGAGCGAAACCGGGTGCGAGAGAGCGTCCTCGAACTCGCTGCCGGTGAGGTACCTCACCGCGGCACTTTCCGGACTGGCCGGCTCGCCGGAGAGTCCGGAAAGTGGTGCAGGTTGTGCCGGTTCGGCAAGTCGAACCGACGTCACGACCAGGAAGGCGGCAACGATGATTACGGTCAGACAGCAAGGTTTCTTCGGCAGCAAAGAGTTCACGTTATGCACAACGATTTACTGGGTGGAGAGGCCTGACGGGCGATGATACGATGGCGGTCCAGAGTGGAACCTGTTGAAACGGAAGAGGTTTCAGCGTTTCACTTTGTCTTTTTCGAATTGTGCGGCGATCAGCGGATCCCCGCAATCCACGTTCGCCGGGCCAGCACAGTTCCAAAGCAGCCCGAAGCGCCAGCGAGGGATTCGAAAACGGTGGGAAGGGGCATTTCTCGCCGGTCGAATCCCTCTCTGCCGCTTCGGGCTGGCACGGCAGATACACTCACCGCGTGAATTGCGTCGGAAAGAATTCTCATGCTGAAGACTCACGCCGTCGGAATCGACCTCGGGACAACGTACTCGTGCATCTCGTACCTCAACGAGCATGGCGAACCAGTCACGCTTGCCAATCAAGAGGGCGAACTCTCCACGCCCTCTGTCGTCCTGTTTGACTCAGGTGAAATCGTTGTCGGCACCGAGGCTCTTCGAAACGCGGTCGTCAAACCGAAAAACGTCGTCCAGAACTCCAAGCGGTTTATGGGTGATGCTCAGAAGCGCTGGAGCATTGGCGGCAGGAATTACTCGCCGACAGACATTGCTGCAATTATTTTGAAAAAACTGCTCGACGCGGCAGAGAATCAAATCGGAAAAATCGAGCAGGCTGTCATCACGGTTCCTGCACAATTCAGCGACCTGCAGCGACGGGCCACACTCGAGGCTGGCAGGAAGGCCGGACTGAAACGCATCGACTTCATCAATGAGCCTGTTGCCGCTGCGTTGTGCTACGTCCTGGGCACTGAGGGGCTGTGGTTCACCGAACTGGCCGATGAACAACGAATCCTGGTTTACGACCTCGGTGGCGGTACCTTCGACCTTTCGCTGGTCAGCTATCAGAAGAACGAAGTCAACGTGATCGCGAGTTCGGGTGATCTCAATCTCGGTGGCATCGACTGGAACCAGACGCTGCTCGATGCCATTGCGAAACAGTTTCTCAAGGAATTCAAGACGGACCCACGCGACGATCCGCACAGTAATCAGTTCCTGACTCTGGAAGTGGAAAATGCAAAACGCAGTCTGACGGTCCGGCCGAAGGCGGCGCTGACGTGTCAGCATTCCGGTTCGAGGAAGTCGTACCAGGTCGAGCAGACTCAGTTTGAATCGCTCACGAAGAAGCTCGTTGACCGAACCTGCGACATCACGCAGCAGATGCTCAAAGACAACAAAATGGGTTGGGCTCACGTCGACGTCATCCTGACAGTCGGTGGCGCATCGCGGATGCCGATGATCCGCAACGGACTGAAAAAGCTTGGCGGGCGAACACTCAACACGTCGCTCTCACCCGAACAGTCGATCTCACACGGAGCCACTTATTACGCGGGCATGTTGCTGACTAATAACGACTTCGCGAAATCCATTCTCAACGAAGAGGCGTCCGCCCGTCTGGCCAGCATCAAACAGCAGAGCGTCAACGCGCGCGACATGGGCATCCTTGTCCGTGACGAAAACGACAAACGGATTCCGCATTACCTCATCCCGGCCAATACACCGTTGCCTGTTTCCGTGTCGAAGACTTTCGGCACAGTGCAGCCGAATCAGAAACGCGTTCATCTTCGGATCGTTGAGAGCGGGACGATTGCGGATCAGCAGTTCGTCGAACTGGGCACATGTGTCATCGAGGATTTAAGCCCGAACCTGCCTGAAAATTCCCAGATTGAAGTGACGATTTCCTACGACGAGCAGGCTCAGGTGCATGTCTCCGCGAAGGACCTGACCGGCGGCAAACAGGCAACGACTCATCTGGTCCGCGAGAATGGAGTCGTCAAAAAAGAAGTCTCGGCTGGCGAGACCGGCTGGCAGGCCGATCAGTTGGACGTTGTCAGAAAATCCGCCAGCGAGAAAGCGGCGGCGGCGTCCGGCGAGGTCAACAAAGTGGCCAGGACAAAATTCTCTGCAAGCAAATCGCCATCACCCGTGAAGTCTGTCCCGAAGCCAGTCACACAAAAAGTCTCGGCCTCGGATGGGAAGTCGGCTCCCGAAGCCAGAAAGAAGCCCGGCGGCGTTCAAGTCGGCGACACGAATACGGGAGCTCTTGAATCGCTGCGACCGGTCCCTCTGTGCAACGATTGTGGCGAGCCGCTCGACCATAAAGGACGCTGCTCATCGTGCAAAACAGAGGAAAAGAAGCCCGGCGCACCTCGAGTTTCAGTGAGGCCACGAAAAAAGCCGGCGGCCAGCAGCAGTGGTCAGAAACCTCGCTCCGGACCAGCCAGCAGCCCGGCAATTCCGTCAGACGACGAGATCATGGAGCTTGACTTCGCAGACGAAAAACCACGGAAGCCGCAGCCGCAACAGTCTCCGACGCCGAGGCCTCGTTCGAAACGACCGAAGGTGAAGGCTCCCCCGCTTCCGCCGGGACTGTCTTCCGGTGGGAAGTCTGCAGATGGCGAAGACGAGTTCTGGCAGCTCGACGACTGACGTCGAGCCATGCCGGGAAATCGACCCGCGCGACGGTGAACCTGGCAGACGGTGAACCTGGCAACGGATTGCGACTCGACCTAATCCGCCAGCAACTCTTCGGGTGGACGGCCCATGGTCTTTTCGAGCTCGATATAAAGTCGCACCAGTTCCGGAACCGAAGACACGCCGATTTTTTTCAGGACGTTGTGACGCCGGGTTTCGACAGTGCGGAGGCTCAGCGAAAGCTCTTTCGCAATATTTTTGTTGAGCGTTCCCTGGATGATTCGAACCATGACTTTGGCTTCGTCGGCAGACAGTGTGCGGAACCGAGTCAGCAAGTCATGCGTCGCGTTCTGCGAATCCCGTTTCTCCAGGTCCACTCGTAGAGCTTCGGTGATTGCCTGCCAGAGTTCGTCTGTTGAGCAATTCTTTTCCAGCAGAGTGACGGCTCCGTTGTGCATGGCCTGCACCGCGTTGGCGACGTTGGCATAGGCGGAAATCACGATGACGGGGATGTCAAATCCCGCTTCCTGAAGACTGACCTGAAGCTCAATTCCACTAATACCTGGGTCGATCCGTAAGTCTGTGACGACGCAACCAGGCAGAGGGCTCTCATAGAAACTGAGAAATTCCTCGCCACTGGCAAACGTGCGGACCGGCAACCCGCGAATTTCCACAAGGGCCGCAATCGACTCACGGACGGCCTGATCATCGTCAATTACGAAGACGGTCTGTTCGGTCATTCGTCCTCGGCTCCCCCATCCACTCTTAACGTGAAACGAAAAGTCATCCCTCCGGAACGATTCACGTCTGCGTGAATCGAACCACCATGATCTTCAACAAAGGAGCGGCTGAGTGCCAGTCCGATGCCCATGCCTGTGTGGGTTGTCGTGAAAAATCCTTCGAACAACTGTTCCGGTTGGATTCCTTCGGGGAGTCCCGGTCCGGTATCAGCCACTTCGACCCAGGCCAGCTGGTCGTCGAGGCCGGCAGAAACACGGACTTCGCGGACGTCGGATTCGTGCCGACGGAGCGCTGTATAGGCATTGTTCAAAAGGTTGACGATCGTCTGCTCAATCAGCACGCGATCGCAGATGATTTCCAGGGACTCCCCAGGAAGTTCGCAAACCAGGCCAACCTTGTTGTCCTTTGCCCGGGAGCGAGTGAGTGCCACGGCCTCCGCCACGACCTCGTAAAGATTCGACCTGTTCCGCTCGGGATGCCCTTTCCGGGCGAAGGAGAACATGCGGGTCGTAATCGAGTTGACCCGCCGCGACTCATTGACGAGTTTCGATGTGATGTCGCGCACCTTGTCGAGATTGTCAGCGGCGTCAGGCCGCGCAAGCGCTTCCTGGCAGACGTCGGCAAAGGTGGAAATGGACCACAACGGCTGTCGAATTTCGTGCGCGATTCCGGCGACCAGCTGTCCCATCATCGTCAGTCTGGAAACGTGCCCCAGATGCCGTTCCTGCTCACGCTGAATCTCTTCCTGGCGTCGGCGGTCGGTAATGTCACGTACGTGAATCAGCAGAGCAGGCTGTTCGGCATAGTCGATCGTCGAAATGCGGAGCGCGACCGGGACGATCCTGCCGTCGCGTCGCATGCTGCTGGAATCAAACTCGGTGACATTTCCCGCTGCCATTTCCTGAAACTTCACCGACGCGGCTTCGCGGTCCGCTTCAGGCACAAGGTCCATGACATTCGAGCCGATGAGTTCCTGGCGGCTAATCTGATGCAGTTCGCAGGCCGCTGCATTGGCGTTCAAAACGACTCCCTCGAGCGATTCAACAAAGATCGCATCGGGCGATTCGTCGAACAGTCGCTGGAACTGCTCACTGGCGAGTCTCAGAGCGTGCTCGGTCTGCTTCAGACGGGTCACCTCACGAACGCAGGCCACCTGACCGCCATCTTTCTGAAGCGGGAGAAACCGAACTTCGAAATTCCGTTTCTGAGATTCATCGTCGATCGCAAATTCGACGGACTCCAGCTCGCTCCCGGCGCTCACTTTCGCAATCGCTGTTCGAAACTGGGCTCCAATGGAAGGCTCGACGAGATTCCAGATGCGTTTGCGATGCCAGTCTTCGTCGAACAACTGACTGGACAGCCGATTTCCGCTGTATCGCTCCAGCACGGTTCCGTCTTCAGCCAGACGCAACAACGCATCGGGGTAAATACTGAAGAGCGAATTCAACTGGCTCGTTCGCTGATGCAGTGCTTTCTGGCCCTCGTCGTGCAGCATGACCAGCGTCGCGATGCGGCGAAAACTCTGAATCGCGTCCGCCTCGTGACTGGTAAAGTCGCCATCCTGTGTCCGAAAAATCGCGACGACACCCACAAGGACTTCATCGGCCCCGACGATCCTTCGCACAGTTGTTTTCGGATAGCCACATGCCGTCGCAGCGTTCCGGACCGACTCGGACAACTGTGGATGGTATCCCTCACCCTTCACTTCGGCGTTACGCAGGTCGAAGTGGGTTGCTGAGTCGACGACGATGTCCGGCGGGAACAGTGACTCGACCGGCATGCCGTCCAGCAGTGTCGTCAGCTCTTCCGTCACGGATCCGAAAGCGACAGTCGAGAGAGCTCCCGAAACCGGGTTCACCACAAAGACCGCACATCGAAGGAACGGCGACTGCTGTTCGACTTCCCGGGCGAGCATCTCCAGTACATGCTCGAAGGACGCCCCCTGTACCAGAAACTCAAGCACGTTCCGTTGTCCGTCGCGGAGGAGTTCGGCGTGCTTTCGAGCAGTCACGTTCGAGACTGACGTGTAAAGTCGGCCCAGTGTGAATTCGAAACCGGGTGCGACCGACGTCCGAACGTCGACATAGATTCGCTCACCAGCCAGCGTGTAATTGACGTTCTGTCCCTCGAATGAAGTGGCTCCGGCCGCAAAGGAAAGCAGATTTTCCTTGAACTCACTCAGCGAGTCTTCGCGGAAGATCGAGCCGAAACTGTTGATGAAGTCCGACTTGGATCGAGCTCCGTACAGATCGAGTGTTCCCCGATTGACGTCAACGATCCGGATGCGTTTAGCCAGTTCGACGACAACGTCCGGATGGTTATCGTACCAGGCTCGCAGGTCAGTGGTGCCGGACGCCTTCAGCCAGTCGATGTGCTGGCCGATGTTGGACCAGTCCAGTTCCCAGAGTGAAACCGGTGAGTCGTGAAAAAGTTTCTGGTAACGCTCTTCGCTTCGCTGCAGCTCCTCGCGAACTCGCAGCCGTTCCGTGATGTCCAGCATCAGCCCGTAAAGGTGAGTGACCTTGCCGCTGGCGTCGTGCCGTAAATGCACGATGTCGCGAATCCAGCGTTCCTGGCCCGACTGATCGATCATTCGATAGTCCATCGAATGGTCGCGGTCATCCGCCGTCTGCTGACGGCAGAATTCGAGAGCTTCGTCTCGATCTTCCTCATGGATGATGGATGCGAAAAACTTCGGAGTTGTCAGCCAGGCGGACAGCGGATATCCGAGCAGCTTTTCCGCCCGCTCGGAAACATAGGTGAAGAGTTCCGTGTTGAGATCGTACTCCCACGCGAATCCTTCAATTTCCTGAAAGACCTGTTCGAGCTTGATGAGACTCTTCCGATGCTCCTCCTCCATCTGCCGTGCCAGAACGCGCTCCGTAATATCCTGCGTCACTCCGATGACGCGTACGGGATTGCCACCCGCGTCACTTTCAATGGCTCGGGCTCGTGTAGAAATGTGCCGAATGGAACCGTCGGAAAGCTGAATCTGGTACGAGCCCTCAACAGGTTCGCCAATTTTAATCAGTTTTTCCCACGCCTCTTCGGCGAACTGTCGCTGTTCGGGCACGATTTGAGACGTCAGTGATTCCGGCGTCGCCGGCACGAACTGCGAGAGACCGAATATGTCGACCACTGTGTCTGAATACTGAAATCGCCGAGTGGGAATCTCGTACGACCAGCTACCAAGCCCCACCAGCCGCTGGGCTTCGGTCAGCAGCTCCTGTGTCTGCCGCAGCTTTTCCTCGGCCCGCTTTCTGGCCGAGATGTCTCGCATCACGACCATCCCAAGCTGTCGCGATGCCGTGTGAACCCGGTTCGCCGAAATGTTGACCGCCTTGCGGACGTCGTTTCGACACTTCAACTCGAAGCCTTCGCGCGAGTGATAAATCCCGGTCTCATTCAGCGTCGTCAGCAGGCTGTCGAAGATTTCGCCGGTCGAAGAAGACAACAACTCACGAATGTCCTGGCCCAGAAGATCGGCTTCGCGAAATCCCGTCATCCGCTGAACCGCCGGATTGACGTCAAGAATCTCCAGAGAGTTCGGGTCTACGATGACAACAGCATCGTTGGTTTCCCGAAAGAGCTGATAAGCCAGCTCTTCCCGCGGAATCTGACTGACGTGCTCACCCGGTGACATTCATCGAGCCTTGAGTTTCCGTGGTCCCTGAAGCGTGCGCAGGCGACGTCCGCCGCGAATGGTTACGACTTCTTTTTCTTCTTCTTTTTACTTTTCTTCGCCTTCGAGGTGTCAGCTTTTTCCTCGGCCGGTGGCTTCCCTTCGAAAACACGGTCCCAGCCGCTGACGAATTTCTTTGAGGTACCGGTATGCACCGTGTAGCCAGTCATCACTCGTCTCCATTTTAATCAGCAGAATCGGAAGGTCGTGCGCACACGCAGTTGATCGTGACCGCAAAAGTTGTCGTGACCGCAAACAAATTACTGAGCCGCTGCGGGCAGTTCCAGAATACGCGCTGTTCGGTCGTTTGACGACACCACAACGCTTTTTCCATCCGGAGAAAATCGCGCTGAGTAGCTCACCGCGCCGACAGCCTGCTCGAAGACGGCCTTGCCTCCAGCCGTATCCCAGACGCGAAGATTCCCGGCATAGCCGAGTGACAGAACCCGCTCGCTGCTCTGGCTGAACTGAACTCGATAAATGTCGTCCGGATGCCCTTTCAGCGTGTGAGCTGGTTCCGGGTTATCGATGTTCCAGACGAAAACGTTTCGCGAATCGCCGATCCCCATCCCGGCCGCGGAGATTTTCGAGCCGTCTTTGTTCATTGCGATGCAGTAGACCGGATGCTCCGGCCCCGTGAACTTCCGAACCTCGTTGCCTTTTTCGACATCGAACAGCCTCACCGTGTGGTCCGCTCCGGCTGTTGCGAGGAATTTTCCGTCCGGCGAAAACGCGACTCCATAAACCGCGGCTTGTTGAGTCGGCAGATTCTTGAGAGCCTTCCTCGCCGCGACGTCCCACAAGCGGATCGTCTTATCGTTCGAGCCGGTCGCCAGCAGCGTGCCGTCATAATTAAAGGCGACCGAGTAAATCTGCGAACTGTGCCCGGTCAGACTCGACGTCGCTCCGGCCGCGGCGACGGACCAGGCTCGCACAGTCTTGTCCGCACCGATCGTCCGCAGCGTGAGGTTGTCCGGTGCCCAGGCGAGTCCACTGATGGCGGCGGTGTGACCGGACAAAGTCTGCGAGGCGTCGCGCGACGGAGGCTCCGCCGGAACAGGATTCAGGGGCGTCGGGTCAAAGCACTGCAGTTTTTGATCAGCCAGGCTGACGACCAGTTTTGTGCTGTCCGGGCTGAACTCAACCTGAACGGGTTCGGCCGCCGCCTGAAATTTGAAGTAGGCCTGCCCGTTGCTCACGTTCCAGGTCCTCACCGTGCCGTCTTTACCAGCGGCCGCAACCTGCGTGTTGTTCGCGCTGAGCGCGACACTTAACGCTGGTCCTTCGAAGCCGGTGAAGCTACGGGTCGGACCGCCGTTGCTGTTCCAGGTTTTGACGCTGCCATCCTGACCGGCTGTCGCGACGACCGCTCCGTTCGACGAAACGGCAAGTCCGTTGACTCGTTTTTCGTCAGCGACAAATGCGAGGTCTGCTGTCACCGGACTCACTCGAAGCGAGCCGTCCGCTCCTGACGAAACGACGTAACGATTGTCGATTTGAAACTGCATCCCGGTGACCGCGCCCGTATGTCCGGGAAAATGTTCCAGCTCTGTGTTCTTTGCGAGGTCCCACAATCGAGCCGAACCGTCCTCGCTCGACGAAACGAGTTGGGTCCCCTGCAGGTTGAACGACAGCTCCGTGATCGCTTTGCCGTGTCCGGTCAGGCGAGCGGTTTCCACTCCCTCTGTCGGATTCAACAGGCGAATTGAGCCGTCGGTCAGTCCGACGGCCAGCGTTGTGTTATTGCCCGAAAACTCCAGCGAGGAAACCTCCACATCGAGGTCAAGCTTTTTGATTTCCTTGCCGTCATTGACCGTCCAGAGTCGAACGGTTTTCTGTCCGGCCGCTGCGAAGAGCGATCCGTTATTCGTGAACGCCGCGGTTCGAATTGCCGAACCGAATGCGATCTTTTTTTCTTCGGCCGCGTCGTCGGCCTTGAGAATTCGAATCTGCCCGGTCTGATCCGCAACGAACAACTGCTGAGCATTGGCAGAAAACGCGACGGCAACGATTGAGCCGGCGGCTCCTGGAAAATCTTTCACCAGCTTGCCGGCCGTGTCGAACAGGCGGACTGTTTTGTCCGCTGAACCGGTCGCAACCTGCGCTCCGTTCGGACTGAATCGAACGGCCGTTACGGGACCGGTGTGTCCCTCAAGCTTGACGAGCTCTTTTCCATCGGCGCGGTTAAAGATTCGAGCCGTCCCGTCCTGCCCGGCTGTCGCGATCATCGTCCGGTTGGAACTTTGCGAAAACGCGTTGACCGCTCCGGTGTGGCCGGTCGCCGTCACGGATGCGGGATACGTCACCGGCCATCGCTTCACGAAACCGTCCGTCCCGCTTGTCCAGATCTGAGAATTGTTCGGACTGAAAACGAGCCCGGTGACTTCGGCTGAGTGAACTCCGACGACGGCGATCGTTGAGCCATCGGCCGGATCCAGAACGTGCATCGCGGTTCCGGAAATCGCGACAAGCTGCTTCGCATCGCGCTTCCAGGAGAGGCGAGTCACCGCGGCTGGCAGTTTAATTTCCTGCGTCTTCTCACTGGACTCGGCATTCCAGATTCGCAGCACGCCGCTTTGATCGCCGCTGGCAAGCCACAGCCCGTCAAACGAAACCGCGATGGCCGTTCCCGCTGCATCGTGAGCAGCCAGCGTCTGCACAGGGTCGTTTTTCGGGACGTCCCACAACTTGATCGTGTTGTCACTGCCGGCCGAGGCGATCAGCGTTCCGTCGGGCGAAACGTCGACGGTCAGAATGATTCCCGTGTGCCCCTCCATCGTGCGGACAGACTGCTTTGTCGTCAGGTCCCACAACTTGAGAGTGCGATCAAAACTCGCCGTGACCACCGACTTGCCGTCGGGGAGAAACACGGAGTCATAAACGACTTCCTGATGCCCCTGCAGCAGAATCGGATCCGCCGCGCGGCCGGGCAGAGTCATCACCAGGCTCAGCACGATGAGTGGAAGGAGACCTTTTCGTACAATCCGTTCTTCTTCACCGCGACGTCTCATCAGACGCTCCCTGCATCTTCGGTTTCGAGGTGTGACCGCTGAGCACCAGTGTGTTTGGTGAGCTCGTTCGAGGCAACGGACTGCTCGCGCCGGTTCGCTTCGTTTCAGAATTGACAGATCGCCAGATAGACTTGCGGCAACCCGCAACGCCATCCGGTCACTCCGCAATGCACATCGCTTCTCGGGACATCACTGAAGCCAGCCAGCAGAGCGAGGCACTTCCGCCTGGCCAGCGTTCGGTTCTGGTTGAAGCCGAAGCAAAAGCTGTAGCCCAGGGCGAAGCGTCAACGGAGGACACTGCTGCCCATTTAGAGCGGGCCGCCTTCGCGTTGACTTTCCGCGGTGAGTGTCTGGTGGCCGCGGTCTCAGTTGTTGCGATCTCCGTTTGCAGTTTTCTCCACTTGACCGAACGGCACATTGAGCCAGCGCCGGACACGCTCCCCGTCAGCCTGCCGACTGTTTTCTGGGAGATCGACATCAACTCGGCCACCTGGCGTGAGTTCACGGTCATGCGCGGCGTCGGCCCGATCCTCGCCCGGCAGATTGTCGAGGACCGCGAAGCAAACGGTCCGTTCGAGTCCGTCGAGGATCTCGATCGAGTGCCTGGCATCGGTCCTCGGACAATCGACAAGAACCGCGAGCGACTACGAGCATCGTCGATGACAGACTCGCCGCGTTCAGAGAAGCCTCGCAAAGATTCCACCGGGACGGCAGAATGACTGGCCCCGTCCGGGCGCGTAAAAATGAGGTACTTGAGATGCCACTCAGACTGTTCTTTCTGGTCCTGGCTTTTGTTCTGACCGCCCTGCCCTGCTCCGCCGAAATTCCCGGGAAGCAGTCGGACTGGCACGGCTTTGTCCGGCACGATTTTTCTCACGACGGCCGAAACTGCATCCTCGTTTCGCCGGAGAAACCTGCCGAGGGAAAACCGTGGGTGTGGCGAGCCCGCTTCTTCGGACACGAGCCGCAGGCCGACATCGCGCTGCTCAAACTCGGATTTCACATTGCGTACTGCGACGTGTCGAACATGTTCGGCAGCCCGACCGCCGTGAAACACTGGGATTCGTTTTATGAACTCGCGACGAAGGAGTTCGGCCTCGCAGAGAAACCGGCTCTGGAGGGAATGAGCCGCGGCGGACTCATCATTTACAACTGGGCCATTGCGAATCCGGAAAAGGTCGCGTGCATTTATGCAGACGCGCCGGTCTGCGATTTCCGAAGTTGGCCGGCGGGCAGAGGAAAAGGAAAAGGCAGCGAAAAAGCCTGGCAGGATTGCCTGAAGGCGTACGGCTTCACGGAAAAAGAGGCCGTCGTCTCCCGGTGCAACCCGATTGACAACTTGAGGCCGCTGGCCGCTGCGAAGGTGCCGATCCTTCACGTTGTGGGACTCGCCGATGACGTCGTGCCGGTGGCGGAGAACTCGGCGGTGATCGAGGACCGGTACCGGAAGCTCGGCGGCAGGATCACAGTGATCTCGAAACATGGAGTCGGGCACCACCCGCACTCTCTGAAAGATCCCAAACCAATCATCGACTTTATTGTGAAGCACACGCTGAACACGGAGAAGAAGGAAAAGCCGGCGAGTGACGACGCGGCCGCGCAGGTCGATCTGGAAAAGACTTTCTACCAGGGTCGCACACTGGCCGACTGGGTGAGCTGCCTGGAATCCGAAAACAATTTCATTCGGTTTATCACGGTCGCGCGGCTGAATGGCGAAGGTCCGTGCCTCGAATTCTTCGTGCCACATCTTCTCAGTCTGACCACTGACGAGAATTCGAAGACCGCGAAGGAAGCCATCGGAGCTCTGGCTCAGCTGGGAGATGCCGCGGCGCCCGCCGAGCCGCTTCTTCAGGAGATCGCCGCTGCGCTGGATCATCCGAATCAGCAGGATGCCCTGGCAGCTCTCGGGCAGATCGGCGGTTCGTCGCCAGAAAAGCGAGTGGTGCTGCTCAGAAAAATGCTGATGTCGGAGAGCCCTGCGTCGCGAGTAATTGCGGCGCGAGGTTTGTGGAAACTCGAAAAAGACAAGCAGTATCTCGGCGTGGTGCTCGAGTCGACGGCCTCTCTGGAACACTGTCCCCAGGTCGGAACGGTGATCGCGCTGTCTCACTTTGCCGCTCAGGAAGAAGCGTTTCTGCCAGAGCTGGAGAAATTCTCCAGGGACAATCCTGACCGGCCGGAACGTGCTGAAGAGGAAAAAGTCCTCTCCCACATCCGGATTCGCAGCCTCTCCTTGATCGCAGCTCGGCGCGCCCGAGCGACAGGAGACTGAGTACACGTCCCACCAATTTTCGGGACAAGTCCTCAAGCGGACGCCGCAAAATGCGCAACCCTGTTTTTCAGGTAAACAAGTGCCCGGCGTGCTTGAGGTGCGTTTATTCTCGACCTAATGGCGACACGATCTCAGTCACGCGCCACTCAACACAATTCGATCGACGAACCCGTCACGAATTGGCCACTGGTGACTGGGGCAGAATTCACGACCTTCAGGGAACAGTGAGCCACGTATGACCAGAGACTCTTCCGACAAGCTGCGCGAACACTCCCGGACAATCGACGAAATCGCGATCTCGTTTCGAACGCTCGCCGATGAGCTAGAACGCCGAGCAGTTGACTCTCTTAACCCGGACAGCCTTGACGAGATCTCGCGCTGTATCAATGCGCTGGCTCGTGTTCGTTCGCAGGTAGAAAATTCGATCTCCGGCCGAGGCCGATGAGCGGATGCCGGCTCGTTATCAGGTACGAGTGTGGTGACACTCGAGCAGGCACCGTCGGCGTGCTGGAAGTCGTGCCAGTCAACCAGACCAGATGGAATTGCGAGTCTGCCGAGAGACGATCGGACGCCTCGATAACACAAATGAAAAAGCCCGGCTTTCAAAGTGAAAACCGGGCTCAGTTTTGTTGACGTCAGAGTTGTTAACGTCAGTGTTGTTAACGTCAGTGTCGTTGAAGAATGCGATCGAGCGTCGTCCGCTTGCTCGGTCTTGAAGTCTCTATTTGGCGGACTGGTTAAAGTCGCCGTCAAAGTTTCGCCAGATCGCGTGCACGTGGTTGGCCGAGTTCTGGGTGTTGTTGTACTCAATCAGGAAGGTCGGGCCCTGGACTCGGTACGCGTGGCGTTTGTTGATTTCCGAATCTCCCCACCAGGCGAAGTAGATGTTCTCCATGCCGGCATCAGCGATCGCTTTTCTTCGCTCGGCCACGACATCTTTCGGCATGTTTTTGAGGTACTCGCCAAGCAGTTCAGACATCAGCTTTTTCTGGTCATCGTTCATCTTTGAGACGGGAAGGCCGACGGGTTTGGCCTGATCCGGCTGAGTCGTACCGACACTTCGGATGTCGTCAGCGGCTTCTTTTGACAGCCACAGTAGTTTCTGAGATGCCGGTGAACTCGCGTTAAGAATCTGCCGCGCGATATCTTCTTCCGGACCAAGAACTCGAATCGTTCTGCCTGGGCCGGCATCAACGTAGCCGGGATTGGCTCCGAAGAACTCCGGTGTCGAGGACACCAGGTCACCGTCAATGATCGTGTAGTTCAGTGAGAGGTGGTGCCCCTCAATGCGCCAGCCCCAGGTTCCCGAGGCTGCTGGTTTGCCGAAGACACTGAAGTAGTACTTCTGCGGGTCGCGCTTGGAACGGCGTTCTTCGCGAACTCCTGCCTCCAGAAGGTACAGCAGTTCTTCGAGGCTCATCACATTGAGGGCCTGATCATAGCCCGCTTCGGAGAGGCCGGAACGAAGCAGGGTGAGGGCGGCCCGGCGGGCATCACCTTCCAGTTCGCGAAGCGGCAGTCCCTTTCGTTCGCGTGGAATGTAGTGCCAGTTCAATCGCTCTTCGTCTTTGAATTCGAAGCTGGCTTTCGCGCGCTGAGCTTCAGTCAGCGTGCCAAGAAACTTGTTCGCAGCGGAAATCATTCCGTCGGCGGACGGTTTGGACTGCTGAAGATTTGCGGACAGCAGCGCGCCCATGGCGAACATCGCGAGCAGACCACAAAGGATGGGGCGTGACTTCACAGGAGGCTCCTTCTTCGGAGTGATGGGTGGGTGGGTGTTATCAGTGATTTCGGGGGTCGCTGAGTTCTGATTCGCGTGGCAAAACCGCATCATCAATGTTTCCGCCACGCCACATTCCGACTGTGTCCTGCTGCTGGCAACTGTCTCTCTGCGCTGCTGGTTATCTCTGTAAATACTGTCGTCAAAACAGGTTTCGCTAACCTGGCGGCCAGGTCAGCGGCCGCCCGGCCAGTAGGTGGATGTGGATGTGGTCCACCGTTTGCCCACCATCCCGCCCACAGTTGATAACCGTGCGGTAGCCGTCAGCCAGCTCAAGTTGAGAGGCGACGTTCCGCACGACCAGAAACAGGTGTCCGATCAGCTCTGCGTCCCCGTCTTCCAGATCGTCCAGCGAGGCGATCTCTTTTTTCGGAATGACAAGGACGTGAGTGGGAGCCTGCGGACTGATATCTCGAAACGCCAGGGCGAGATCGTCTTCATAAACGATCTCGGCCGGGATCTCGCGATTGATGATCTTCGTGAAGAGGGTCGGCATGGATGTGCCACAAACAAGGGAGCCGGATTCAGCGTGTGTCATGTGCACCCGGGGAGCAGCTCTCAGACATCAGGAAGGCGCGTGAAGTTAGCAGATCGACCGGGTGACACAAGCGGCCCGGGATCAGCAGACACGCGTCCGACCTCCAATTCCCAGAAGGGAATCCAGAGATGAAGCTCGTGCTTAGTGAATCGAAAACCTGTTCGGCGCGTGACGTTGTCACCGAAGCCCGAAGAAGAAGAAACAGGAAGCGAGCGGGAAACATCGTGCTCCTGTCGGCATTTCTAATGGTGATGATCTTCGGATTCGTCGCGTTCACGATCGACATCGGATACATCGCCGTAACAAAGGCGCAGCTTCAGAATGCTGTTGACGCGGCCACCCTGGCTGCCGCGATGGAGCTGAATCCGAATGCGGATCAGGCCGTCGTAAAAGCAAACGTTGATGCGGCGGTCATCGAGGTGGCCGGAAAGAATCCCGTTGGCCCGGAACCGGGACTGGGAATCGATCCGGCCCAGGACATCGAACTCGGGCGGCGGGACTGGGATCCGTCGACCGGCACCTGGATCTTCAGTTTCGGCACGCCACCGTACAACATTGTTCGGGTGACCGGGCGACTCGCTGTCGTAAATGTCGACAATGGTGCGGATCCGCCGTACGAAGACGACCGTCGGTTGCCGCTCTTTTTTGCTCCGGCTCTCGGTCAGGACAAGGTGCAGCTGGAAGTCGGGTCAATCGCAACATTTCAGCCTCGCGACCTGATGCTGGTTCTGGACTATTCGGGATCGATGAACGACGACACCGAGTTCAAGTCGGTCGGTAGCCTCGGGCAGCAGACGATCGAAGACGCCATCACGACGATGTGGCACGAACTGGGGGATCCGTCTTATGGAACGATGCCGTTCACACCAGCATATCTGGATGTTGAAGGGATTGCGGAGAATCTTGAGGCCAGCACGCCGCACGTCAACATGACTTATCGCGGTACTCAGGTGGATGTGACCTCAACGCTCGGTCTGGATGAGCTTCACATCAAATTCAGCAATGGGAACACGCAGACGTACTCCGACCTGAGTGGCACATCAGGAACATTTTCCGGGTCAAGCAGTAATAACAATAAACAGATCAAACAAGTCTGGGTTGAGTCGGGCTCGAATGCCAACCTGTCTGCTGAAGGCTGGGGAGAGAAGTTCAACTTCTACAATCAGGACATTGCCAACTGGCTGTCGCTGGCCAGCTATCCTCATCCGTCCGGTTCGTGGAGCGATTTCGTCAACTACGTCAACACGTCAGGCAACGTGAATCAGGCTGGATTTCGGTACAAATACGGCACGATGTGTCTGATCAATTACTGGAATGAGATACGAGCGAACTACTCTCAAACGCCCGGTCTCTGGGTGTGTTCAACGCAGCCGATGAACGCGGCGAAGAATGCCTCGGACGTGCTCATTGACTATATCGCCGAGGTGGAGGCGGACGATCGTGTCGGGCTCACGATTTATACACACACCAGTTCCGACGGAGCTCTCACGGAAATTGGCCTCACGAATGCTCCGCTCACCGTGAAGCCGTTCTACCGTCAACGGCAGGCGTCCCATTATGACGCCCTGACGAATATCGGAGCGGGAATCAAGGAAGCCCGAGAGGAGCTGGTCGCAAACGGTCGTCAGGATGCTGTCTGGGTGATGGTGCTCATGACGGACGGCGTCGCAAACAGGCCGTCCGGCTACGCCAATCAGTACGCCATCGACCAGGCGAATCTCTGCAAGTCGGCCAAGGTCAAGATCATGACAATCAGCCTCGGCCTGAACGCGGACACGAATCTAATGCAGAATATCGCCGATATTACGGGCGGAAAGCACTTCAACGTACCCGGCGGAGGCACAGTCGCTGAGTACGAACAGCAACTGAAGGACGTGTTTCAGGAGATCGCGGCCGACCGACCGCTGAAGCTGCTGCCGTCGCAGTAACGAGGGATGAAACGTTGCCGAAAAACAACATCGGTCGTTCGGCCCGGCACTCAGCCCACGTGACAAACCTGCTTTCCCCGCTCGATTGGCTGTCGCGATCAGCAGAAGGCGGATTCCTGACGCTCGAAGCCTGTCCGATCCACATTCCGATGTAGAGTCTGGCGGAGGAACAGTCGATGAAATTAATTCGAAAACGAGATCGTCGTGGAGCAGCAGTGGTCGAAATGGCCATGGTCCTGCCAATCTTTGTGATGGTCGTTCTGGGAATCGTCGAGTTCGGCCGTGCGATGATGGTCGGGCAGATGGTGACCAATGCGGCTCGGGAAGCAACTCGCCTGGCAATTGTCGATGGCTCGTCAAACAGCAGCGTGACTGCCTGGGTCGAGTCCTTCCTGAATGATACGCTGGGCGTCAACGCGTCGGACGTAAACGTTGTGATCACGGTGGATCCGGCACCGGGAAATGACGACCCGCTCGACAAGATTGAGGATGCTCAGGCGCGAGACCTGGTGACGATCAAAGTGGACGTTCCTTTTGATAAGGTCAGCTACATCCCGGGTGATTACCTCAGCGGGAAGAAGCTCAAAGCCCAAAGCGCGATGCGGCACGAGTGATTGATCATGAATTGTCGACCGTTGATTCCGCGTCTGGCGATCAACTCTCAACCATCGACAATCAACTATCCGCCACCGATTGCCGGGATGAAGTGAACTTCATCGTCCGGTCCGACCTGCTGAAAGAGCCCCATTCCGGTGACTCGTCCGCCGACGGAGACGCTCAAGCCGGGACGTAGTTCTCCGTTTTTGAGCAGGCAGTCGGCCAGTCCCGGCGACTGTTGATCCAGCTGCCGGATGATCGCGCGGACCGAACCCGCTTCGACTTCGACCGATTCGCAGCCCGCCAGCTTGCGGGCTTGAGGTGGAATAAATACGCGAGGCACAGTGAGACTCCTGCGGGGGGCCGTCTTATTCGGCTGCCGCTTGAGGTCGGCGGCGAAAGAGGCCCTGGAAACCTCGCGTCGACGAGAACTGGTCACGCCGACCAAGCAACCCCTCAGCGCCCTTCATACAGTGCTGCCTCAGGATCAAAGCGACGCCACCGTACAGCAGCGAGTTAAACACAAGGGCGTGCCACGCCTTAAAAGTCAATTCGTGATACTCAATCCACCGGATGAACGACACCGGGGTGAGCATCTGCAGAGAGCGGTACACGACATCGGAGTGCGGTGCGAAGTCGCCGAATGCCGGTTTCAGGACCAGCAGCGGCAGGACGCACCAGGCGACCAGGACAGCAACTGTGGTGAAGATTGCGCGCGATTGAGTTTTCATCCGCATCCCGATCCAGCAGGACAGCCACGAAACCAGAGTTAAACAAATCAAAGTCGTGACGACTGATGCGACCAGGTAGAAGGTCAATTGAACCTCGACATCGAGATGCGTCTCAACAGAGCTTGAGATCTGCAGATCGTCTCGTTCAAAAAAGTTGGGAATGCTGTTTTTCAGCCAGGCCTGGAAACCGTAAATCGTGAGAAATGGGACCCACAGAACGAACATCAGCCGTCGCGGGCCTCGACATTTTTCGGCGAGGATCTGGCGGTTGCTCATGGGTGTTGTAAGGAGCACTTCGAGCGTCTGATGTGACCGCTCGCCCGCAACCAGACCGGTGGATTTGGCGGTAATCAGGAGCAGGGCAATGACCCACACGACGAAGAGCAGCATCGAAAGCGGCTCGGTCGGAGTCGCGCTGTCCACGACGGAAATCGCACAGACAAACGCGACGGGAAACTCCATCGCAACCAGCACGCGGATGAGGTAACGAATCGTGCCGAGGGGTTTTTTACTGGTCTCGCGCCAGGCGACGGGGTTGCTGTCAGGAAGGCTCACATCGGAACCGGCGATGACAACGCCCCCCACTCTCTGATTAGCCGACCAGAACATTCGGTCCAGCAGACGGAAGAGTCGAATCATCAGATTCATCGGCTTCGCGTCGGCCCGGCGAACCATCAGAAATCTCGACATCAGCAGCATTCCGATCGTCAGACTGAGGATCGGCACTGACTGCAGCAGCGCCCGCGCGAAATCCGACTCACTCTGCTGACTCTCGACGATGAGCGGGGCAAAGAACATGCCGGTGTACGCTCCCTGATCAAAGCCGAAGACCGTCTCAAAGCCGTAGTGCCTGGTGACCTCCCAGACGTAGTCCATGAAGTTCGTCGTTTCGTGAAGCAGAGGCAGGCCGAAGACCATCACGGCCCCGGCCAGATAAGCTCCCATGAAGGCTCCGACCGTCGTCCGGAACCAGGCCGAGCAAACCAGTCCGAGAGCTGCACACTGAAATGTTGCGACGATGAGCGCATAGATCGCAACGTTCATCGACTCCAGATCGAAGCCGCCGAACGAATAGGCGAAAGCAAACAGGGGCAGCGCGACGGACAGAAACAGCAGCATCGGGATGAGCCGGCTCAGCAGTTTGCCAGCCAGAATTCCGGAGGGTTTCAGTTTTGTCAGCAGCAGCAGCGACAGCGTGTCCCGCTCCTTTTCAGAAGTCAGCAGTGAACACGTCATGGCCGGCATGAAAAGATAGATGCCTGCAAACTGAATGTTGATCAGGCTTCCAAACAGTTCCTGGCCGTAACCCATCGCCTCAAAATTATTCGGATCGTACCGGTCGATCATTTCATAGCTGACGCTGTAGGCCGCGCCGAAAGCCAGCAGGGCGTAAATCGACCGGACGATGTATGTCCGTTTTCGAGCGGACTGTTCACGGAATTCGCGAGTCGTCAGAGACAGTCCGTTCAGAGAACACCGGACGACAAAGAACAGCTCGAGCAGGAACAGTCCGCAGACACCGAAGTAGAGGCCGTAACGGTTCCAGGGTGCCAACTGTTCCAGGTACTGGAGCAGGCTGTCTGTGTAGGTCAGTTGAGTGTACATAACCGGGGCGGGAAGACTCGCGGCAAGGTCGGTCTTCCGGTTTCTCGAATCGAGGCGGACATTACTGGCGAATGAACTTTGTAATCCGCTCGCGAATTCGTGTCACTTCTTTCGGCGTGATCTGGCCGGTTTTCAGTGGAACGGTCTCAACGGCTTTCTGATCGCGATACAGAATGATTGTCGTGGCGGCGTCGCGGTGCAGGTTGTGACTGCTCGCCCCGGCGATCGAAGTGGTGGCCGCGGTGAGAGGCATGTGGACTTTTTCGTCAAAGGCGATGGTCTGCAGAATCGGTACGGCCCGCGAAGATTCATCAGTGACGAGGACTCCGAACCCGCGCAGACCGCTGACTCGGTTCTCGTCAATGAGCTCGTCAATCGACGTCAACAGATCACCGATTTTCGGATCAACTTTCTGAATGATCACCATGACGACCGGCCGAGCTCCGTAGCGGCAGACGTAGCAGACCGATCGATTGCGGTGAGGTCCGGTCACTGCCCGTACAAAAAACGGATGAATTGTCGTGCCGTCTTTGGGGCCGGATTCGGAAAGCGGCCGTGTCGTGGGCGAGTCTTCGTCGGCGAGCGTCTTTCCGGCAGGTTCGACGGCAGCGATGACGAGGAACAGGGCCATCGCAAGCAGGCCTGCGACGACGGTTTTGAGCGGACGAAAATGAGCCATGCGGAAGGCCTGGTCACTAAGTCGAGGAATGGGCGACCCGGTCAGCTTATGGCCTGCTGTGGAGCTCAGCAAGACGTGAGCGTCACGACGCGTCTGCGGAGCCCCCGTTACCCGATTTCGGATTGTCGGGGTCCGGCCGGAGATCGGCGCGCGGGTCTCCGGTGTACTCTCCGGCGATTAACTTCTGCGTGATTGTTCGAACGGCGTGCTGGAGTTGTTCTGGATCGGCGCCTGAGTTCATCTGAGTCTGCAGGCTGACCAGCTGACTGACCGTCTCCATCCGCCGTTGAGATTCGGAGGCCTCTCTTCGCATGTCGCTCGCCGCCTGCGCGGCCACCTGTGTCGCTCCGACATCTCCCTGCACAATGGACCCGACCGAGTCGACCAGCCGCGACAGGATCTGGTAAACGACGGACGCCGAAAAGCCGCCCAGGACGGCAAGAATCGGGCGGGTCATCGGCAACTTGAAATTGGAAGTGTCGAGCGGAATGAACTCAACCAGAATCAACCCGGCGATCATCCCCAGAAGGAAACGGCTCCAGTACAGAGTGTCGTACTTCTGGTCGTAGGTCCCGTCGATGACGTATTTATTGGCCTTGAACAGCGTGGCGAAGGACGCCCCCAGCCCGGCAGCGGCCAGGAAGAACAGCTCGTTCAACAGCAGCGGCACGCCGGACGACACCAGCATGTCCGATGTGCTCCTCTGACCTGTGACATGCGGTGAAGTGCTCAGCCAGATCAGTGCAATGAGCGAAATCACTGCAGCGAGCATCACATGCCGGATCAAAGGCAACGGAGCGAGAAAGTTCAGGAATCCGCCAGACACCCGCTCTTGCGCCAGCAGCAGGAGCGTTTGCGGGCTCGCCGGTGACACGATCCGGGACAACTGACGGTGGATGGCCATCAGACTGCGGATGTCCATTTCGAGTCCGGCCGCCTGGATCTGATCAGCTTCGGTCGAGGCGTTGAGGAAAGCACCAAGCTCTTTGTGCAAATCCTGCGCAAGTGTCCCGGGTACAGCGAGCCCGTTGCCGAGAGCGTGGCGCATCATGGCCTCGCACTCCTGCAGAATCTGCTCACGCAGAGACACATCACAGCCTGGAACAAGACTCGGTTGATTCATGGCCCGGAAACCCTGGCTGGCAATTCATCAGGAGGGTCGATCTAACGACTCAGCAAGACATTGAACCTGCATCGTCGCAAACATCGAGGCGAATGACTCATCCGGAGTCTCGTCGATCAACATCCGTCCCCGACATTCTTTTGCCCCGGTTCCGGTCTGGCAGGACAGTCAGCATGGTCCCCCTGATGAAACCCAGGTCATCCTGCGAAGAGATTGGAATCCACTGTGGGACAGAGGAAAGATTAATCGTACATTCGCAGCCACGCTCGCCAGACGGAAAACGCTCTCACAGGACGGCGTTCGTGCCGGACAACGACGGAGAGACGTGGCAAGACGGGCTGCGACTGGACGAAACAAAGAGACCTGGACGAAACAAAGAGACCTGACCCCTTAGTCGCCTTTCTGACCCATTAGTCGCCTTTTCCCCTTAGTCGCCTTACCACACTGACGGACGACAACGACGGACGACAACGAGGCGGCTTCGGGAGCAGACCCTGGTCTCCAGGGGAGTCGCAGTATCCGGTCGTGACGGCTGTGGTCGCCTTGAATCGTCGCCACTTCACTTCTGGCTGAAGATCCATTCGGAGACCTGTCGGTACAGCCCGCCGGCCACGGTCTTGGCCAGCTTCTTGCCATTCCAGACGAGTTGTTGCTGGGTGATTGTGTGGCGATCTCCGGTGGCCAGGGCCGCAGCCATCGAGGCCGAGGTGTGATTAACAATCGGCAGGCGGCCAGCGATCCACAGGGAACCAGGCTTTTTCCAGCGGCAGGTCGGCTCACTGTTGAAGAGCACTTTCAAGCCGGCACGACTCGCGGCCTCGGCAACGCGACGCGAGAAGAAACCTCCAGGGACCGAGCCGCATTCGATCGGCGACTGCAGGACGTTCGCGAGGATCTCCGTTGATTGGGACCACTCGCGCTGCAGGTCGGAGTCGTTCAATTGATCGATGCGTCGCGGGTGCGAGCATGAGTGCGTGCCAATGATGTGGCCTCGCTGATGCAGCTCGCGAATTTGCTCCGCAGACAGAAATCCCGGTTGTCCGATGTGATCGGTCGGAATAAAAAAGCGCCCGCGCCAGCCAGCAGCTTCGAGCCGCTCGGCGATTTCTGTGAGGGCGGAAACTCCGCCGTCGTCAAACGTGAAGAGACACGGGCATCCGTCATCCGACGACGACGACATCAGCCGTGTCACCGTCTCGCAGCGGAGCAGCGGACGTCCGACGATCGCTCGCAGGTGAGCGTCGAACGAATCGCACGACAACTTGTAGCGGTCGGCCACAGCACCCTGGAAACCGCTGGTTTGCAGTTGATCAGCAGGGACGACGTCATGGTACAGCAGGGTGGCAGTTCGCATGGGAAGCTCGATTCGCGTTGAATTTCCAGGAGAAGTATTTCGTTAACCGGGGTTGTCCCCACACGGCAGATGCTCGGCCATGAGTCTCGATGGGGACCGCAGTTCCCGCCGCAATCTCCTCCAGTTTGCAGCGAATTGCTTCGAGGTTTTCCGTCACTGCCTTCGTCTGGATGACGACGTGCGAATCGCGAACGGAATCGAAATCACAACCGAAGTAGCCGAAGACCGGGCCGGTATCGACGCCAGCGTCGATGCGTAACAACGTCACGGCCACCTTGTCCGGTTCGCCGTTCGCCAGAGCCCAGAAGCATCCATGAGCATTTCGATATTCAGGGCACATCCCTGGATGCAGGACGAACGTGCCGTGAGCCGGAATCGAAAAGACCTCGGGTTTAAGCAGCGTCTTGCATCGTGCGAGAACGATGTCCGGAGCCAGTTCTTTCAGAAACGCCCGGGCCTCGGCCGAGTTTGGACTCGACGTAACGCAGACGCGCGGCGGTGAGTTCGGCAGCGGATAAAGGTTGGCAAGTCGCGAGACTTCCGCGTCCTCCCACTCGCGATCGCGCTGTGCCAGATGCAATCGGTAGAAGGCTCGAAAGGCCAGAACATCGGCAAACCGGAGCAAGCCGCTCCGACGCACTTCGCTCTTGATCCGCCGCCACATTCGGCGCTTCGGCTCACGCAGGACGATGATCCCGGCCAGATCGGAAAACGAACTGAGCCATCCCGCCAGTCCGGCCTGGTCCAATCGCGCCCCGTCATGACAAATCAGTACTGTTCTCATCGAGGGTCTCAACTCCCGTTGCCTGGAAGAGGCAGTTCGATCGCGGCTAACGATCAAGATTGTACGCGACGGGAGCGAGGCTGTTTCCGAATGGGCGACTAAGTGCTGAGAATCGATGTTGCGAAACGGCATCACCTCTAAAGAACCGAACGGGCCGCTACCAACTGGCGGAGTGACGGTCACCTGGCAGCGAGGACTCGCCGACTTCTTCAAAAAAACGAAAAGAAAACGAAAAGGGGTCAAAAACGAAAAGGGGTCAGGTCCCAATAGTGTTTGGCGAAACTGAGAAAGAAAACGAAAAGGGGTCAGGTCCCAATATTGTTTGGCGAGAAAACGAAAAGGGGTCAGGTCCCAATATTGTTTGGCGAAACTGAGCCAGGTTCGAACGAGCAAACACGATCGCCATGCCGCACCTGGAACGAGAAACAATGCCAGGACCGTCAGGTCACTTTTATGCCGGGCCTGTCCCATGACGACACAAAGAGGACGAAACAAAGAGACCTGACCCGAATGGCACTGCCGGGGATTTTTGCAGAGATCAGCGCAGCAGCGAACCTCGCAG
>JAQBVJ010000105.1 GCA_027623235.1 Planctomycetota bacterium | reverse complement strand
CCATGCAATCCGCCTGCCCACCCACGCAATCCGCCTGCCCACCCACGCAATCCGCCTGCCCACCCACGCGATCCGGGTGCCCACCCACGTGATCCGCCTGCCCACCCACGCGATCCGGGTGCCCACTCACAGGATCCGGGTGCCCACCCACAGGATCCGGGTGCCCACTCACAGGATCCGGGTGCCCACTCACAGGATCCTCGGGCACACCCACGGGCTCGTCGGGCACTCCCACGAGTCTGGCGGGCCCAACAAACCTCGGGACGTCGGACCTCACGCTCGGGAGATGCTCACCCACGCAGCCGATGGGCTTGTCCAATCATCCGACGTGAAGACTTCCGGGGTGACAAGGAGGCGGGTCAGCGGATCGAATCCAGGTAGCTCAGCAGGTCGGCCATCGCCTGATGGTCGATCTGTTTCTCCAGTCCCTCGGGCATGAAGGACAGGCCGGTGCTGCTGAGTTCGTCGATGTCCGAACGCCGAATCTCTGTCTGGGTTCCGTCGGGTTTGCGAATGGTGAGGCTGTTCGCTGTTTCTTTTTCAATCATCCCGGTCACCGATTTGCCACTGGTGAGGACGACGACGTAGGCCAGAAACGCCGGCTTCACTTCCCGGTTCGGGTCGAGCACGTTGAGCAGCACGGCCGCCAGACCTCGATTGCGGATCGCCTTCAGGTCAGCTCCGACCTCGGTCCCGACACGCTCAAGCCTGTGGCAGGCCGAGCACACTTTTTTGAAGACCGCTTTGCCTCGCGCTGCTTCGCCTTCCAGGTCGAGCGCGGGCTGATAACGGGCGACGACGGCCGCTCGCTGGCCGCCTCCCGAATCCGTTCCGAACAACTGTGTGGTGCGGGCGGAGATCTCTTTCGATGGATGTCGGCGAAGCAGCTCAATCCGCGCGGCAGAGACGTCGCCTCGCGAAATGCCTTCGTCCTCAACAGCCGTCAGAAACGTCACGATCCAGGAATTCCGGGACAGCAGCGTCTCCGTAGCCTGAGCCCGCACGAGAGGGCTGAAACCTCGCCACTGGTTCACGATGAGAGCTGCCACTTTGTCGTCAGAAAACTCGCCCAGCGTTTCGAGGACCGCCGACTGAACCTCGCCCGGCTGCTGAAGATTGAGCAGCCCACCCAGCCGCTTTGCTTCCGCATCGAACGACGACAGCTTCAGCGTGCGAATCGCCGCGACTCGTTCCGGCACGGGCCTGTCGGAATCGCCCGCTGTTTTCTGCGCGGTGGCAATCAACTCATTCAGAAGCTCGCCGGCCTTGCCGCCTGCCGCGCTGAGCAACTTGTCCCGGGCCTCACCTGTCTGGTCTTTCACAAGTGCCTGGACAAGGCTTTCGGCGAGCGGCTTCTCCGCCGTCGGCAGCGTCTGCAGCGATCGCAGCACGACGGCGATTTCGTTCTGACGATTGGCGATGCCGATCTGCTCGGCCAGTGATTTCAGAAGTGTCTGACCATGGCTCGTCTTTCGGAATTCTTCGCGATCGCTGAGCGCGGCGAAGGCCGGGCCGGCTCCTTCGTGCAGCGACGTCTGGACCGCCAGCCGCATCCACGAATCGGCACCGTCGGACTCGGCGAGTTTCACGAGAGCGGCCGTCCGCTCACGTCCGCTGGCTGCCCCGAGCGAAAATGCAAGCTGGTAGCGAACGCGAACGTCCTCATCGCCAGTCATCTGATTCAGCTTCGCGGTGAGCAGTGGAGACTCTGCGACAAACGATTCGGACAGTTTCAAGGCGTGAGCACGCACCAGCGGCGAGGTGTCGTCGAGTGCGGGATGCAGTGCGGCTTCCTCAAGAGAGCCGAGCCCGTGCAGCGAGTACAACGCTCCCATGCGTCCTTCGGCGGTCGTACCACTTGCCGCGAGTTTCGTGAGAGCGGAAATGGCCGTTCGGTCCTGTCGCTGGTAGAGCAGTCGCGAAGCGGTGTCGCGGTGCCAGCCGTTCGGGTGGTCGAGCAACGCGACAAGCTCCTCCGCAGAGGCCTCCGCAAAGTTCGGAAGCCTCCTCTGTTTAAAGCCGTCCGGCACGACTCGATAGATCCGCCCGCGATCGTCGCCGCCGACCGGGTCGAGGTATTTGATGAACTCCGGCGGCAGAAACGCCGCGCCTTCGATCAGCTCGCGGTAAATGTCCAGGACAAACAGCGATCCGTCCGGCGCGTTGGCCATCTGCACCGGGCGAAACCAGATTTCTGTTGAGGCCAGAAATTCCGCGTCCTGATCCGCACGCTCGGCAACGACGCCGACGCCGTTCTGCTTCAGCGTCGCGCGATAAATGAGATTGTTGGCGACGTCGCCGACCAGCAGGTTGCCTCGAAATTCCTCCGGCCATGCGTCGCCGCGGTAAATCGTGATCCCGGTGGCTCCGGTGAAAAATCCAAACGGTTTGCCGCCCTCATCCGAGCCGCGAAAGCGACCGGTCTTGCGGAGATTCGTGCGCAGCGCACGCCACGGTTCATCCGGAGTGATGCGGAACAGCTTTGTGAATTTGCCCTGCGGCGCGATGCTGACCGCCGCGGCCGGAGCCCGCACGTGCGGGTTTCGGGCGAGGTACCGGTCGTCGTACATCAGCGTCTCGGCCGGGACGCTGTTCTGGCAGACGAACTTGCGACCCCAGTTGTCCATGCTCATTCCGTGCTGACCGCCGCCGCTGGTCAGCTCAAAGCCGCTGAGGTCTCGCGGGTCGAAAATGAAACCGCGGCTGCGCACCGAGACCGGTTTCGAGTTCTCGTCCGCCGCCACACGGATGTCGCCGCCGGAAAGGTTTGTCGAGAAGTGAAACCGATTATTAAACCCCCAGCGGAACGAGTTCAGGTGAGCCTCGCCGGCCGTGTCCTTGCCGAAGCCGGTGAAGATGACCTTTCGCGTGTCGGCTTTTCCGTCGCCGTCGGTGTCTTTGAGGTACAGCAGATCGGGAGCCGCTCCGACGAAGATGCCGCCGTCCCAGCACGCGACGGCCGTCGGGTAGTCGAGCCCGTCGGCGAAGATTGTGCTGGTTTCAAACCGGCCGTCGCCGTCCTTGTCTTCGAGCATCCGGATGAAGCCGTCCTCGTCGAAATCCTTGATGGCGTACCCGTTGTACTCAGGCAGCTCGCAGACAAACATCCGGCCGTGCTCGTCAAAGTCGACGGCGACCGGGTCGCGAACAAGCGGCTCGGCGGCGACGACCTCAACATGAAAGCCTGTTCGAAGTTGAAACTGCTTCAGCGATTGATCCGGAGTCAGCGGCTTGATCCGCGGCAGCTTCGCTGCGAGTTCATCGATGCTCGGCTGTGGTTTCTCGTCCGCCTTCGGCTTGTCCTCGGAGATCCCGGCCAGCGGGAGCGAGAGCACGAGAAGAAGCAACGCAGATCGGTGGTGTCTCATGGCAGGTCCATTCAAGAAATTCCCGTGACGAATCAGCCGGAGGCGCTCGCCCAATGGCCCGAAATTCTGCTGAATGTCGCCTTTCGCTCCGAGGCTGTGAATTTATCGTGGCGTAAGCTTCCAGCTTGCGATCTTCGCGCTCGGCAAGCTGGAAGCTTACCCCACTTTCGCTCCGCGAAAGCAGCGTTCCTTTCGCGGAGCGAAAGGCGACAATCAGTGTCTTCGTGGTTTCGTGTGAGACCTCAGAATTCAGACTTCCCTGGAGCCAGGGCAGCACCGCCGGCCGAACTGGCGAACGATCGTCGATCGCCGTGCAAAGAGCCGGCTCGGCATCTTCATTCAAGCGGTAGACGCCGTCCATCGAGCCGCAGGGTCGAGTCCTCGTCAGCGGGCAGCGACGTCGGTGGCTCGAACGTTTTCGTATAGCGAACGGTTTTTGAAATCCGAACGTCGCCCAGCTCGCCGGAGAACACTCGCCCCAGATTCCACTTGTCTG
The DNA here is from genome assembly GCA_027623235.1 of Planctomycetota bacterium. Classification (GTDB taxonomy): domain Bacteria; phylum Planctomycetota; class Planctomycetia; order Planctomycetales; family Planctomycetaceae; genus JAQBVJ01. Next base: position 22,563 of record JAQBVJ010000105.1, on the reverse strand, counting down.
AAAGCATCTCTGCCACCTCGAACGACTTCGGCCAGTATTCGAGGACGAGACTCTCTCCGGCAAGCTGCCCGTCGATCCACAACCGCGCCCGCTTGTTGACCGTTTTCGTGTTGACGGTCAGCGCGACGTGAGTCCACTTTCCGGCCTGCAGCGGCTTCGACTTGAGCTGTGTCCCGAAGATGCCAGCGACGATGGCCCCTTCGGCGATGTTAAGCGACAGCCCCGCCGTGTCCCGCCCGCCACTGTTGGAAAGCGTCAGCACAAAGGACCGCGGTCGTTCGAGCGCCGCCTCGTCAGGACGGATGAGATATTCGATCGTGGCGATCTCTGACTTCGGAGCCTGCCCGATCTTTGGCCACGCCTTCAGCAGAGAGATGTGAGATCCGGCTGGAGTCTTCGTTCCAGCAGGTTCGTCTGCGCGAGCCTCTGTGCTGATCAGAAATCTGAGGAGGATCAAGAGCGCCAACGTGAAGAGGATTCTCTGTCTTTGCGCTGAGCGACCGCGCATAAGAATAAGTTGACTTGAGTCGATCATGAATGGCCTCACGCGAAGATGTCCGTAATCGGCTGGCCATGATCGATGTCGAGCCGTTTTCTTCCGGGCACCTCAAGCCGCCGACCGTCGAGGCCCATGCGGTTCAGCACGGTGGCGTGGATGTCGGTGATGTAGTGTCCGTCGCCGTCCGCGTGAAAACCCAGCTCATCGGTCGACCCGTGGATGTAGCCGCGTTTGATGCCAGCTCCGGCAAACCACACGGTGAACCCGTGCGGATGGTGGTCTCGCCCGTCGGTGCCGCCGCTGCGTTCCTCGACGGCGGGCGTCCGACCGAACTCGGTGCAGAATACGACGAGGGTTGAATCGAGCAGACCACGCCGCTTGAGATCTTTCAGCAGACCGGCGACCGGCTTGTCGATCTTTGCCGTCTGCGTGCCATGATTCATCCGCAACGCCTTGTGAGAATCCCAGACTCCGTACGGGCTGGGGTAAACGTGGACAAAGCGGACACCTCGTTCGACCAGACGCCGCGCGGCGAGCATTCGCTGTCCGGCCACCTTCGTGTTCGCATCGTCGAGCCCGTAAAGCTGCTGCGTCTCCCGCGTTTCGCTGTCGAGCGACACGGCTTCCGGCACGGCCGTCTGCATGCGGAAGGCGAGTTCGTACGATCGGATCCTCGCCCGAACCGATTCGTCTTCGGGGTACTCGACCGCGGCGAGGCGATTCAGTTTTCCGCCGAGTTCGAATTCGTTGCGCTGTTCCTCGGCGAGGATATCCGCACTGCGACTGCCGTACGGCAGAGGATTCTTCGAGCCGACTCCAAGCGGAATTCCGGAGTACTTCTGCCCGAGGTAGTAAGAGTCGAATGAGGCACGTGTGTCTGATCGTGTCGGCCCGCCGAGCACCAGGAACTGCGGCAGGTTTTCGTTCAGCGACCCCAGCCCGTACGTCACCCAGGCTCCGACGCTGGGCTGTGTCTCGTCCAGCTTGTGCCGGCCGGTGTGGATCTGATTTTCGGCCGCGTGGTCGTTATCCGTCGTCCACATGTTCCGGACGAAGCACATGTCGTCGACACAGCTCGCCATGTGCGGCAGCCAGTCGGAGATCTCAATGCCGCTCTCGCCGTGCTTCTTCCAGCCGATCTGCATCGGGTAAATCTTCGCGTATTTCTCGCGGACTTTTTCGATGACTGACCGCGACCGCTTGTCGTGGACCGGCGATTTCAACGGGTCTTCAAACGGCGTCTCTTGAAACGTCTTACCGGCGTATTTGTTGAGAGCCGGCTTTGGATCGAACGTCTCCAGCTGGCTGTAGCCTCCGGACAGAAAGATCCAGACGACGCTCTTCGCGGCCGGCTCGAACATCGGTTTCCCGGTCGGCGGCGACCAGGCAGCGTCTTCACTCGCGCGGGAAACTCCGTCCTGCTGCAGAAGCGAACCGAGAGCCAGACCGGTGATGCCCATTCCGCAGTCAGAGAGGAAAGTCCGGCGTTGAAGCGCAGAGAAATGTCGATTTGCGGCAGCGGCCATGGCCTCACCTTTGAGTACAGAATACCGAAGCAGGAGGCCGACGTGCCTGATTCACTCCTGCTGCTGTCGGGATTCTTTCACAACGACGCTCACCACGTCAAAACTCTTCCCACGGGAAAGCAATTTCAGTTCAACGTCCATCCGGAACCGAGCCTCCAGGTACTCGACAACCGCGGGTCCAAAACCGTTGAACTCCTTCGGAATCAGAATTGCTGCGGATGGTGAATTCACCAGGCCTCGAATCGACAGTGGTTGACCATCGACCGTCAACTTATTGGCCCAGGGATACAGTTGACCTGTCGCCAGAAACGCGATTCGAACGTCTGAGAGCCCAGGTTCTCGTGTTAACACAGGGAGCGACAGGAGAGGGAAACCGACGGGAGCGATGTAGATCTCCTCGTTGCGTGTGGAGAGTGCCTTGATTTCACCCAGGGAAGTGGCGTTTCGCTTAATCACTTCCTGATTACTGCCTCGGTGAACAAAAATTGCTCCAATGATCAGAATGGCCGCACAGCACCAAAGTCTGCCGGCTGGCGTTGATGATGAGGTTTTGTCGGTTGAGGGTGCGACAACGGATGCGACAGCCAGAGCGGTGGTGAGAACGGGATATTGAACCCAGACAGGGCATCGATGCGTGACAGCCAGAATGGAGTATGACAAAGGAAACGCCGCGGCCAGCGTGAGAGCGACAGGGAGCCGGTTTCCTTTCCACGCAATGCACGCTGCGAGCGCGAGCAGATTGGCGAATAGAAGCACGGGATGCAGGCAGACCAGGACCACGGTTGCAGCGGTTCCAGCCAGAAGTCCTGGCGGGATCAGACCGGACGAAGGCTTGTGGTGCTCGACGAACTTCGTCAGCACAGGGGTAGAGAAGACATCACCGTCTGATAGAACATACCAATTCAGCAGATGGTAATCGGTTTTCGTCCATCCCGCCGACGCGTAGACATGCCTGTACTCATCAAATGGCAGCAGCTTGTAGTCGATCAGCCTCGCCGCAGCCTGCTGTTGATCCCGGGCGGCCTTCCATTCTGCATCAGAATTGACCTGTTGAGTGTGTGCGTAGCGTGCCGACCCAACCAGCACTCCGGAGACAGCCAGCAACGCGAAAACATTTCGGTTCCCCGCTCTCCAGTGACGAATGAATTCGACCACGATCAGCGGAGCCAGACATGCGACAATCAGAAAGAGTCCATGCCAGCGAATCATCGAGCTGAGCACGATGAGCGCGATCCCGGAAGCTCCGATTGCGACTCGGGATGGACGCTCGCGAAAAACGTCTCCCCGCAGAATCAGCAGAAGACCCGCTGTGCCGGCAAGCGTTGATGTGGAGGTAAACTGCAGAGAATTGAGACTGTGAATCTGGACAACGGCCAGATACAGCACGAACAGCACTTTGTTGCCGGGACGGGACGAGGGAGAAAATGCCAGCAACGCAAGTGCAAACACGCTGACCGCATGACTCGCCAGCAGGTAGATCCCATACCAGTTCACGCTGGCAGAGATTTGCCCGAGAGCCACGAGCACCTGGCCAATCAGATTGTGGCTGAACTGGATCCGGGTATCCGGCTTGACCGCCGTCACTTCGCCGAGCACCGCCAGGCACATCTCTGCATCGTCGTTTGTCTGGAACGATGGCGTAAAGAGAGCGAAGTAGCAGACAAAGAACGCAATGGTCACCAGCAGAGCCTGCCGGAAACACTGTAAATCGGAGGGGCCATCCAGAGCGGCAGCAGGAGACTCGATCGCCGATAACACTCGCACCATCCTCACCAGACAAGAGGCACGCATTCTTGCATGATGTCAGCTCGGTTGTTGTGCATTTTCCGCACGAAGAACCGTCCGGAGGCAGAAAACGATTCCACTACGGATTTGTCACGAATTCATGGTGATTCAGGATGACCCGGACGAGACCCTCACGTGCTCTCAGTCTGGCATCGTTCGAGGCGGGAGCGAGTGGAGCAGCAGCCTGGGGAGGCAGTTTCGTTTCGGATGACTCGAACAGACCTTGTTGCGTTGCAAGAAAGCTTTCGCACGCAGTGGACTCATCGCGGGTCGGCTTTCGAGAGAGGATCGTCTCGTACGCTGTCACAACGAACTCGGCATCGGCTGCTGCCGAATTCTCGTCTGTGAGTTTCTTCGTGAGTAATCGGCCAAGATTCAACGCCAGCACGCTGTTGGACATGCCGAGGGCCTGCTGCGGGACGAGGCTCTCGGAGCGGCGGTAGCAGTCGCACGGGTCGGGCGCGTCAAACAGCGTCAGGAACGGCATCATCCCGCCGCCCTCGGGATAGACCGAGAAGTAGAGGCTGCGGCGTTTCGAAGTGACTTCGAGTTGCGGGTCGAGGTCCGGCCCGCCCAGCGTCGGGTCGAGCTGGCCGGAGACGTGCAGCATGCTGTCGCGAATAGTCTCTGCTTCCAGCCGTCGCTGGTCGAAACGCCAGAACAGTGAGTTGTCTGAATCGAGCTTCGCGTTCGGGTGGTCGGCTCCCGGACGTGAGCTGAGCCGGTACGTATTGCTCGTCACGATGAGCCGATGAAGATGTTTCATCCGCCATGGCGAGTTCTCACCTTCGGTTGGCGAATCCGCTCGACCGAAAGTGGGCTGCATCAGCTCCACGGCCAGCCAGTCGAGCAGCTTCGGATGCGAGGGTTCTTTGCCGCCTCGCCCGAAATCAAACACGCTCTCGACCAGCGGCCGCCCGAAGTGTCGCATCCAGATATGATTCGCGGCGACGCGAGCGGTCAGCGGGTTGTCCGGACTGGCGATCCAACGCGCGAGGGCCGCACGACGTCCGGTACTCGTTTTCGGGTATTGAGGTCCGAAGGACGTGTAGGTGGCTCCGGTGTCGTTCGTTTTCTTTTCGAGCGCGGCGATGGATTGTTTTGCGGATGCGATGTCCGCCGCAGCCTGCTTCTGCTTCGCGGCGTCCGGCTTGCCTGCCAGTTCCTGCTCCAGCAGTGTTCGCTCTCCGGTGGCGAGTTTCGAGCGCGCTGATGCGAGGGCGGCTTCGTGTTCAGCGCGAGTTGCCGCCTGGGTCAACGCTGCGATTTCAACCTCGGACGCGACCTCAACGAACCGTGCCCGGTCTGCGTTGAGCCTTGCCTCGATCGCCGCGAGTTTTCGTTGAGCGGCGGCGAGGGCAGTCTCAGCGGCATCGCGAGCCTTCTCCAGCACAGTCGTCCGTCGGCGAATTTCGTTCAGCTCGGCCGCGGCCAGCCGGACCGATTCGTTTCCCGCCTGCCCGAGGGTTGCGGCGATCTGTGCGGCGCCAAGAGCGATCGACGAATAGCGCACCTCATCGAGGAGCCCGACGAACTGTCCGGTGCCGTCCGAATTGCCGAGGTTCAGCGGTGTCGACGGTTCCGGATGAAAGAGCTTTGAGAAATCCGCAGCCGATTCTTCGGCCGTTGACTTTGCGGGACTGCGGGCAAACTCAAACGACTGCAGCGGAGTCTTCGTCGTCAGGTCGGCGACCTGAATCGCCACCGTCGATTTTCCCAGGACCAGGCACACGTAGTAGTCGCGTCCTGTGTGCAGAATGATCGGCTGCGAACTGCTTTCGACACGAGACGTCTCGGGATGGTCGAGCCCGCCGGTTGCCGCGTCGCGGACGTCGCCCGACTCGTTGAGGTAACGCACTCGCAGCTCGAAGCTGCCAGCGTCGATGCCCCGATGCAGCAGCATCCAGCTTCCCGGATAGTCGGCAAGAATTCGGTTGAAGTTTCGCTGTGAGACGTCGCAGTGGAGGATGCACTCGAAAGAAAACTCGTTCGCAAAAAAGCGTGGGTCACCCTTCGCGGTGAGGTGGCTGGGTCCGGCACTCTGCGAAAACTCAGCGGCCTGCCGGTTCTGGTCCGAACCTGGCATCAGAAACCGTTTCACCGAACCGGATTCTGAGAGCGACTTGCCGGACACTGCGGAGTCACTGCCGGAGGCCCGCTTCAGCGTGTGGCCGTTGTCACTGGAGTCAGCCAGAAAGCTGGCATCGTCAGCTCCCTCAAATCGCCAGTGAGCGATCACGCTGCGGGAATCTCGTGCGGCAGTTTCCGGCTTCGACGAAGCCTCTGCTTCTTTTGTGGCCGCATCCATCTTCGCTTCGGCTTTCGCAAGCGGTTCGGCGATGGCTGCGAGAGCTGTCCTTGTGGTTGCCTGTTCCGTTTTTGTAATCGACAGTTCTGTCTCGGCGGCTTCGGTCTCGGCTTTCTTCACAAATTCCTTGAGGCCCGGATACCACGCCGTCGGCGGCAGTTCGACCGCCTCAATCTTCAAGTTGTCGCCGCCGAGGATTGCGAGTCCGGCCGGCTTGACCGGGTCGCGGTCCATCCGGTCCCGCGTGTCGCCGAGCCGGTACATGTACGTCTTCTCGTCGGGGTAAAAGTCGTAGACGCGAGGCAGGCCGGCTTCGATCGGTTTCAGCGAGCCGCTGCCACTTGGCGTGTAGCGAAGGTACCGGGCGAGGGCCGGGCCGCCGGGGACGCGGTCGTGTCGAAGTTCGAGCGGCTCGAAGAAGGCTCGAAACTGAAAGTACTCCTGCTGCGAGATCGGGTCGTACTTGTGGTCGTGGCAGTGAGCACAGTTCATCCGCAGTCCGAGGAACGCCTTGCCGGTGTGCTCGACGAGGTCCTGCTTCCACGTGTCGTAGTTGAGCGAAAACCAGTTGCGAACGATGAAGCCCAGGGCCGGCATCCGCTCGTCGTCTTCCGGGTACAGCTCGTCCGCGGCGAGCATCTCGCGGATCATCTGGTCGTAACCTTTGTCCTCGTTCAGCGAATTGACAATCCAGTCGCGCCACCGCCAGATGTGCGGGTAACTGTTCCGCACGTCGTTGACGTTCCGCCGGCCGTACCAGTCGCTGTACCGCCAGACGTCCATCCAGTGCCGCCCCCACCGCTCGCCGTAATGCCTGCTGGCGAGCAGCCGGTCGACGACTTTTTCATACGCGTCGGGTGAGTCATCTTTGAGGAAGGCATGCAGCTCGTCGCGAGTCGGCGGCAACCCGATCAGGTCGAGATAAACCCGCCGCAGCAACAGATGCTTCTTCGCCGACGGGAGCGGCGCGACACCGAGCTCCGCATGCCGAGCCGCGATGAACGTGTCAATCGGATTCCGCACCCAGGGATTCTCTCGCGACAGTTGCGGAACCATCCGTCGTGGTTTTTGAAACGACCAATGCGCTCGCGGATCGGCTTCTGGCACTTCATCTTTCGGCGAGACTGCACCGGATTCGATCCATTTTCGAAACAGCGCGATCTGCTCCGCCGTCAGCGGCTTGCCTTCCGGAGGCATTCGCGACGCCTCATCGGGATCGGAGATCCGCTCAAGGAGAAGACTGTCGGCCGGCTTCCCCGGGACGATCGCCAGGCCACTCTCACCGCCCTTCCGCAACAGCGTCCCGGTGTCGAGCCGCAGTCCGGACTGCTGCTTGAGTGCTCCGTGACAACTGAAACAGCGAGCCTTCAGGATCGGCTTGATCTGTGTTTCGTAATCCACTGCCGCCTGCACGACCGCAGGGATGAAAATTGCAGTGACGATGAGCAGGTATTTCATGTCAGGCCATCACCAATATCGCAGTCGTCGTGTGTTTGAAATTCCCGCTTCACGGAGTGAGAGTGAGGTAAGCTTCCAGCTTGCCGAGTCCGAAGATCGCAAGCTGGAAGCTTACGCCACGGTCGATTCACGGCCTCGGATTGTGGACGAAGGGGGCGCTCAGGAGAAGCGATGAGACTTGTGACAGTAAATCCCGTCGCGACTTTGTTCCTCTGTTCAAAACCAGACGCAACGAGAATTCGACTTCCGTCCACAATGGGTGCGAGAGATCTGCCGTCGGCAAAACCGTACACTGGACGCGGTGTTGCTTCTGCTCTGTCCGGGTGATTGCTGTGTCCAATGAAAGACTGGTTCCCGCTGACATTCCGACGCCTGACGACGAGGTTCTCGACCTGCTTCGGCTGAACCTCGTGCCAGGTGTCGGGCCGCGGATGCAGCGGAATCTGCTCGACTTTTTCGGCTCTGCGGAAGACATCTTCAAAGCGGACCTGCGATTGCTTGAACAGGTCGAGGGCATCGGTCCGAAGCTGGCTCGACTGATTTCCGTGGCGAAGAATTCCGACGATGCCGTAAACGAGTGGCGTCAGTGTTGCGAACGGAATGTCTCGCTGTTTCGCAATGGCGAGGGCTCTTACCCGCGAAACCTCAGCGAGATCTCTGACGCGCCGATGCTGCTTTACGGGCGAGGTACGATCGAGCCGCGGGACGATCTCGCGGTCGCGATCGTCGGTTCTCGACGATGCACTCACTATGGGCTGCAACAGGCGGAGAAGATTGCCAGATCGCTTGCGATGGCCGGTATCACGGTTGTCAGTGGGCTCGCGCGAGGCATCGACGCGGCGGCGCATCGCGGAGCTCTCGCCGGTGGCGGACGGACGATCGCGGTGCTGGCGACGGGGCTGCTCAACATTTACCCGCCGGAGCATCTGGACCTTGCGAAGGATGTCGCGGCCAGCGGAGCGCTCGTTTGTGAAATGAAGCTCAACCAGCATCCCTCGCCCGGTCTGTTTCCTCAGCGCAACCGGATCATCAGCGGTCTGTCGCTCGGCGTGATCATCATCGAGGCTCAGCGGAAAAGCGGATCTCTCCACACCGCGCGGCACGCGATGGAGCAGGGCCGGGAAGTGATGGCGGTTCCCGGTCAGATCGACAGCCTGGCCAGCGAAGGCAGCAACGATCTGATCCGTGACGGAGCGACGCTGATTCGAAATGCCGACGACGTGTTCGAGTCGCTCGGGCCGCTCATTGAGCCGGTCCGGACTTCGAATGAGACGGAAGTCCGCAGCCCGCGCGAACTGACTCTCAACGACCAGGAGCTTTCGGTACTGAACCTGGTGACGACTCAGGCCAGATCGATCGACGAGGTTCTGCGCGAAGCCACGATCGAACCGTCACGCGTGCTCGCAACGTTGACGATTCTCGAAATGAAGCGGATGGTGAAACGGCTGCCGGGCGGGATGCTGGTTCGGCTGACGTGAGCATGATTCACTATTCGCCACTTCAGGTGTGGGTGCATCGAAACGGCGTTCGACGGGACCCGGTCCGGCCGGGAGAATCGACGGTCAGTGCGAGCAATTCTTCTTGAAAAATGAGTTTTTCTGGATTACTTGCCAGGACGCCGACCGCTGCGGTAACTCTACTTTGATGTCAGACGCACAGGACACAACGCGGCCTCATTCAAACGGGGTCGGACACACATCCGCTGTGGACTGGTCGTTCGAACTCGGACGACACAGCCGGTGGTTGCGTGCCGTTCTGCTGACTCGGTCGCGGGATCCGGGGGCGGTCGATGAACTTTTTCAGGAAGTCTCTCTGGCCGCAATCCGAAACGGAGATTCTCTGCAGGACGCATCGAAGACGGGGCCGTGGCTTTACCGTATCGCGGTGAGGCAGGCTCAGCAGCATCGACGAAACCTCGGTCGGCGACGACGCAACCTGCCGCCGGTCGACGCGGATGTCGATCAAACCTGCACTTCGGACCGACCGGATCCGCTGGAGTGGCTGCTGTCAGACGAGCGGTCGCGAATGATCCGGCAGGCCATTGACGCGCTGCCATCGAAAGAGGCCGAGCTGCTCGTTTTGAAATACACGGAAAACTGGAGCTACCGCGAACTGGCCGAGCAACTTGGAACGACCGAAGGCGCAGTCGAATCGCGACTGCACCGGGCCAGACAAAAGCTGCGTGCTGAACTGGCTCGACGGCAGATCGTTGGGATTGGCTGAGAGGCGAAGTTTGAGGGTCGAGGGACAACAGCATTCCCCTCTCCACCAGGATGGGAAGGGACGGGTTGAGTGCGACAGAACAGGGCGGAAAACACATGAGTGAATTCGAACAGGTTTCTCAGGCGACGTTCGACCGAATGGTCGACGGCGAGTTAACCGAGACCGAACAGCAATCTCTGCTGCAGCGTCTGGAGGAAACAGACGATGGCTGGCGCCAGCTCGCACTGAGTTACGTCGAGGCGGGAACATGGGGCGTAGGACTTCGGTCGCTGACGGCTTCTCAAAACGAAAACTGTGCTGCAACTCCGCTTGTCAAAGTCGAATCAGCATCAGGGTCGTCCGCCCGGACGCACACTCCGGGATGGCTGACGGTCGTGCTGACCGCTTCGGTCATGCTGGTGGCTGGTCTGCTGACCGGAATGGAATTGGGCACTGGCTCGTCCGCGGATTCAGTGGCAGGTGGCCCGGACGGCGATGCCGTGGCCGAGGCTCCGTCTCATCCGGCAACAGGAGGCGAACCGCGTGAACAGACGACTGGCCGAAACAGGAATGGCTTTCCGATTGCACCGAGCGAGCTCAAACCAAAGACGGAGTTTCTGGAATTCGTGTTCAACGACGAACCGGGCGCGACTCAGTCCGTCGCAATTCCCATTCACACTGACGGGGATCCCAACAGTCTGCTTCAGTCTTCCGAACCGGTTCTGTCTCGCGATCTACGGGATTTTCTGCACGAACGAGGGCACGAATTCGCCGAGGAGCGGGATCTGATTTCCGTGCAGCTTCCGGACGGACGGCAAGCTGTCATCCCGGTTCGGCAGGTCTATCTGCGTCACGTTTCGAATCGTTTCGGCCAGTAGCGTGTCGAGGTCTGGTGACCTGGACTCAACACGGCGTCGTTTTGTTATGCACAATCCACCTCACATTGATCAGGAGAATCTCATGCGTTCTTTCCGGCAGATTCTGTCCGTTGCCGCCGTGTGCGCGGCCGCTTTCGGGGCGCAAACAGCCCTCGCATTCCCCGTTGAAATTGTCGTCACAGATACGACGCCTGGTGATTTCTGGATCGGCCTGTCCTGCGACGAAGTCAGCGACGCGTTGCGGGCTCACATCGATCTTCCCACAGACGAGGGGATCATCGTTCGCATGGTGTTTCCCGATTCTGCGGCTGCCAACGCCGGCTTCAAGGTTCACGACATCCTTCTGAAAGCCGGCAAGGCAAAGCTGAAGAGCTCGCAGGACCTTGCGGACGCCGTGCAGGACGCGAAGGAAAACAGCCTGACATTCGAGGTGCTTCGCAAAGGTAAAAAGACCTCGATCGAAGCGACTCCGCAGAAACGTCCTGCCGAATTGCGATGGACGAGTCTCCTCGGCCCGCAGTCGTTCATCAAGATCGATCCAGAACAGCGAAAACTGATCGAACAGCTCATGAAGCAGCGAAAAGACTACCGCATTCTGATGCTGGAACCCGGTCGGATCGTCACGAAAGACTTGCCCGCCCAGCATCAGATCAATGCTCTCCCTAATGGCGTTTCCGTCTCCATCTCGAAGACGAATAACGAACCGGCGAAGATCAAAGTCACGCGCGGCGACGAATCCTGGGAAGTCACCGAAGACGAACTCGACAAACTTCCGGAAGATCTGCGGCCGGCCATTCAGGGAATGCTGAATAACAACGGTGCGCTGCGGCTGCGTGTTCGGCAGGCATTTAATGCGGAGCGTAAGGACGACAACGTCGAAGAACTGTCCGAGGAATTGCGACGCCTTGCCGAGAAGATTGAGAATCTCGAAAAAGAAAAGAACAAGTAGAAAGATTCGATTCCGCACGACACCAGGCGCGGCTCGTTGAGCCGCGCCTTTATTCATGTGCAATGCGGATCTGATCGCCGATGTGGGCTCTGGAGCGGCCTGCTCAAGTCGGGTATCGTCTCGGGACGATTCAGAAAGCTTGTGTCTGGCGCAGCAACCGCGACTCGGAGAAGACGCATGTTCACAATTCGCCGCGACGGAACAGCTCGAAACTGCGAAGGATTGACGCGACGAGACATGCTGCAGGTCGGCACGCTGGGCCTGGGCGGATTGACTCTGTCGAACCTGCTGAGCCTCGATGCACAGGCCGCGACTGGCAAATCGATTCTGAAAGATCGGTCGATCGTGATGCTCAACCTGCAGGGTGGACCCACGCATATTGAGACGTTCGATCCAAAAATGACCGCGCCGGCCGAGTACCGCGCGATGTTTGGCGAAGTGAAGACGACACTGCCCGGCGTGACGTTTGGTCGCCATTTCGAGCGGCTGGCAAAGCACGCTCAGAACATGTCGATCGTCCGCTCGTTCCGACACGGGAACAGCAGTCATGGTACCGCGGCAGCACTCGTCGCGGCGGGTGGCAACCCGAGCGGGGCGAACATGGGATCGACCTATGCGCGAGTCGCCGGGCTCAACAATCCCGAGACTGGCATGCCAACCTGTGCCGTCGTGCCGCCGGGAGCTGTCGGAGACAAGTATCGGAAACTGGGAGCTCAGATCGGCCGTATCACAGACGTTGGCGATCTGCCGAAATCGTACGCACCTTTTGATCCGAGTGCCGGCAGCGACATCGTGCGAAACATGGAGCTGAAGATTTCCGAAACGAGGCTCGACGATCGCCGCGGTCTGCTGTCCGAGCTGGACTCACTTAAACGAAAAGTCGACTCGACCGACGCCCTCGGCGGAACAGACGAATTTCAGCGGCAGGCCTTCGACGTGATTCTCGGCGGACTTGGCGACGCGTTCGATCTGAAAAAAGAAGACCCGCGAATCATCGCCGAATACGACACGCGAAAGATCGACATCCCAAAGTCGCTCTACAAAAAGAAGAACAAGAATCTTGCGAACCAGTCGCCCGTGTCGCTTGGACATCAGATGCTCATGGCGAGAAAAATGGTCGAGGCCGGCTGCCGCTTCGTGACGGTGACGAGTGCCGGGTGGGACATGCATGGCAACGCGTTCGGAGTTGACGATGGGATGCCGATCCTGGGCACCGCGGTCGACGTCGCGGCGTCGGCATTCCTCACAGATCTGCAGCGGCTCGGTCTGTCCGAAAAAGTCCTGCTGATCATTACGGGTGAGTTCGGCCGGACTCCGCGGATCAATAAGAAAGGTGGACGCGATCACTGGGGCAATCTCTGCACGCTCGCCTTCGCTGGCGGCGGACTTCCGATGGGACAGGTCATCGGTCATTCCGATCGAACTGCCAGTGTCCCGGCCTCTGATCCAGTCACGACGCGGCAACTTCTCGCCACGGTCATGCACTACATGCTGGACATCGGCGAGCTGCGACTGTCCTCGGCCGTGCCGAGCGACATTCTGCGAACGCTCACGACCGGTGAACCGATTCCGCAGCTCGTTTAATTTCCAACCATCAACCGTTCGACCGAGCCCGGAGAGACAACCTTCCGGGCTTTTTCTGTTCAGGAGTTTCCGCCGTGGCAATGGAAGGATTTATCGAGAAACTCGAGGAAGTCCACGAGTTTCCAGGTCCGTACACGATGAAAGTCATCGGAAAAAACGAGGCAGCGTTCGTCGCACTCGTTCTCGGTGTGACGCGGCGAGTGCTCGACCTGGAAGTCGATCCGGAATACTCGAATCGGACGACCAGCAGCGGCCGCCACGTGTCGCTGACGCTTGAGCTGACCGTGGACAGTGCCGTCATCGTGGCGGCGCTCTATGAGCAGATGCAGTCCGTCGAAGGTCTGACGATGGTGATCTGAAGGCGAATTGTCACCTGACACGCCGTCAGCGAATCATTCTCCCGGGAAGGACAACCGGACTGGTCGCTGCATCGACCAGTGACTCATTGATGCATTGCCGGTGAAGCTCCAGGTACCTGAGAAGATTCCATCAGAGCCGCGCACGAATTGAGCGGTTCCGGTGGCCTGATGCCAGGGCTCGCTGAAAGAAAACTGAAAGACTCCCGACTGCCGGTTGAACGTGCCCGAGGTGACGTAGCCCGTATTGCCTCCCTGCTTCCACGATCCGGTGACGTGCTCGGTCTGCCCGCCGGTCGACATCGAGTTCACTTTGATCGTCATCGGCCCGTAGCTGGTGTCCCAGAGGCCGGCCAGTGTGTCCGTTTCGGGAGGGGGTTCCGCGATGTCCGATTCGTGAGAGACGCTGCCGCGGAGTCGGTCTTCGAAGGTCAGCCCGAGCAGGCCGGCGCAGATCACAACCGCCATCGCGAACAGCGTGAAGTAGTGTCAAACGGGCATGGGCTTTTCCCGGCGCTGGCCGTGAGAAACGCAGACAGGCTGCACGCCGAGTGTAACGCGGCCGAGTTGGATTTCCTGGAAAAAGATGCCTCGGCGATCTCGAAGATTTGGCATTTGCCCGAACTGCGAATTGGGGAGCTGCCGAAAATCCTGATAGACTCTGTGCCCGACACAAACTGGTGCCCGATACAAATTGCTTCTGTCGATGAGAAACGACTCATGCTGAACATTCTTGGCCGACCGCGTTCGGACTGCAGCGGACTGACTCGACGCCAGTGGATTCAGGCGGGCGGAACTGGTCTGCTCGGCGTGAGCCTGCCGAAGGTCCTCGCCGCGGAAGAATCGCGGAGCGAACCGTTTGCCGGCGGTCGAGCGAAGTCGGTTTTGTTCGTCTATCTGTTCGGTGGACCAAGCCAGCTTGAGACGTTCGATATGAAACCGGAGGCGCCCTCGACGGTCGTCGGTCCGTTTTCGCCGATCGACTCGCGAACGCCTGGCATGAGAATCTGCGAGCACCTGCCGATGCTCGCCCAAAGCTCCGACAAGTACTGCGTGGTGAGGACGCTCAATCATCCGCAGAACGATCACAACGGGTCGCACATCATTCAGACAGGCCGCCCGATGCCGCCGGCCGAGCGAGGTCCCGCGCGGGTCAACGCGGCTCCGAACGACTGGCCGTCGATGGGCTCGGTAGTGGAGTACTTTGAGCGGCAGGCCGCCGGCGATTCAGTTCGCTCGATTCCGGGTTACCTTTACCTGCCGAACAAGCACGGGCAGATTCAACTTGACGGCCGCTACGACCGGCTCGGTCAGTACGGTGGGTGGCTCGGAGCCGAAACGAACGCCCTCGCCACGCGAATTCACAAGAAGGCCGGGGCGAGCGGTAACCCGTACTGCAGCACCGATAACCCGTACTACCGCGACTGTTCCGATGACGAACTGACGTTTCAGTTTCAGGGAATGGCTCCGCCCGAGGGAGTGACGCTCGACCGACTGGACCGACGGCGAAGTCTGCTGGAGCAGTTTGAGGTGGGAGCGGCGCAGCTTGCGCGGACGCAGAGCCTGGCCGGGTACAACTCGGCGCGGAACAGCGTGTGGAACATGCTCACGTCGAGCACCCTGCGCAACGCGCTCGACATTCAGCAGGAGTCTGCCTCACTGCGAGACCGCTACGGCCGCAACCTGTTCGGCCAGTCGCTGATCATGGGCCGTCGAATGGTTGAGGCCGGTGCTCGCTTCGTGACCGTCATCTGGGACATGTCCGACGGAGCCGCCTCCGGCTGGGATTCTCACAGCGGACTCACCGGCAGCTGTCGAGATCACCTGCTGCCAGGCCTGGATCGAGGCCTGTCGGCACTGCTGGAGGACATGTCTGACAGCGGGCTGCTCGACGAGACGCTTGTCTGTGCCGTCGGAGAAATGGGTCGCACACCGAAATTCGTCAACCGCGGCACGGACGATGGCCGCGACCACTGGAGCCACTGCTTCCCGGCAGTCCTCGCCGGAGCCGGCGTCCAGGGCGGCACGACGTACGGCCGCTCGGACAAACAGGCGGCGTATCCGCAGGACCTGCCGGTCTCATGCCCGGACCTGGCGGCGACAATCTTTCAGTCGCTGGGCCTCGATCCGCACGGCTTCATCCCGGACAAACAGGGCCGCCCGGTCTCGCTCACCGACAACGGCCGGCCGCTCGACATTTTTGGTTAAGCCTGTCTCACGTCGTTTAACCCGCAGCCAAAGGCGAGGCTTTCAACCGACCAGACAGAGAGCGACCTCGTCGAGTCTCTGCAACGACCAAGTCGCGGAATTGATCGCTGTAGTGGCCTCGGCCGGAATTCATTGAGATGTCTCGCCAAACAGGAAGAAACATGAAGCTGCTCACGTGTGCAATTCCGGGTTTGCTTTGCGTTCTGGCAATCGGTTGCCTTGGCAGTAACCCAACAGAAACGACTGAGATTGAAGCCCCGGTGGCGACGGAGGCCGGCAAGGGAGAAGTGAAATCGGCAGCGGCGGCAATCGCTGTGTCCGTCGAAATTTGCAGCTGGAGCGAATTTCAGGAGTGGGTCGGGAAGCAGACGGGCAAAGTCGTCGTCATCGACGTCTGGTCCACTTCGTGTGGCGAGTGCGTCAAGGAATTTCCGCACTTTGTGGAGCTGCACGATCGACTCGGCGACAAGATCGCCTGCGCCTCGTTCAACATCGACTTCTACGGTGTCGGCTCGCCGGAAGAACTCAAGCCGGGTGTGCTGGAGTTCCTCTCGGAAAGGAACGCGACCAGCTCCAACTTTGTTTCGAGCACGGCGGACGAAGAAGTGCTGGATGCACTCGACGTGGCTTCGATTCCGGCGGCTCTGGTTTACGACCAGTCGGGACTTCTGAAGAAGACCTTCAAAAACGACAACGAGGATTACGGCGCTGGCGGCTTCAACTACGAAGAGCACGTCAATCCACTTGTCGAGGAACTTCTGAAACCCGCTGGTTGACGTCAGTTGACGCCTCATGTCGAGCGGAAGTTGGTTCTCGAACGATCTCCTGATTGATCAGCCCATGCTGATTCGATATCGTGGCTGAGTGTGAAGTCAGCCAGTTTTCTCAACAGCGGAGGTATCTCGTATGCAGCGTATGATGATGCCGGCCCTCGGATTGATGGTGGCCTGTGCCGCCTCGGTCGGATACGCCGGAGATGTCGAGTCCGGCCTCAAAATAGGTGAGGCCGCGAAATTCTTTCAGGTCAAAGACGTGACGGGCCCGCAAAAGGGCAAGTCACTGTGCTACAGGTGAAGCTTCGGCAAAGTCCCAGTGATCAACATTCACGCACGTGAGATCACGGACGAACTGACCAGTCTGGTCAGTCAGCTCGATAAGCTTGTCAGCCCTGCAGCTCCCGCCGGACGTTCCGGCAGCACCCATGCCTTCGTCGTCTTCCTCACGGATGACCCTGACGCGCTGGGACCCAAACTCACAGAAGTCGCCGAAAAGGCGAAGCTCAAGAATACTCCGCTGACAATCTACGATGGCATCGCAGGCCATCCGGATTACAAAGTATCCAAGGACGCGGAAGTGACGATCATGATGTGGACGGACCGCAAAGTGGACGTCAACTTCGCATTCGGCAAGGGCGAACTCGATAAGGATGCGATTGCGAAAATCGTCGAGGCCGCGAAGAAGCATCTGGGGACAGAAGAATCCCCTAAGAAGGCATCCTGAAACCGTCCTTGTGACGGTTTGAGTTCCCAGTCGTACTGACAGCTTCACACAAAGGCCCGCTCCTCGATTGGGGAGCGGGTCCTTTTTGTTGGTTGCGTCCTGGAAGATTGCCAGTTGCTCGCGAAAAGGAATATCGAATATCCAACAAGGTATTTCGAAGGATGAAATGTCTGTCACGCGACACTTCTGATTTCGGCATTCCTTGTTGGACATTCGATATTCACATTCCTCGCCGCTACGTTCATGCGCAGAGCGATCTGCAAATCACCAATCGGGAGACTGCAAAATGCTGAGCCATTTTAGTCGAGCCACACTCAGAAGCGTTTCTCTGTTTCTGGTGACACTCGTTGCAGCGTGCTCGCCCCACGCCGCCCAGGCCGGCGCATCCAACAGCCTGATGGACATCTCCGCCGACGGAAAACTGCTCGCCTGCAGCAATCGCGATTCGGGGACGGTCACGGTCGTCTCTCTGGCGAATCACAAAGTTCTCCGCGAGATCCAGGTCGGCAAGCATCCCGAAGGCGTTTCGTTTATTGGTGACTCACACAACCTGGCGGTTGCTGTCTACGGCGAGGACAAAGTCCTGCTGGTCAGTGCTCCTGACGGAGGCGTCATCGGTGCGGTCGACGTGTTTGACGAGCCCTACGGTGTTGTCAGCACAGCGGATGGTTCACGGCTGTTTGTGACGCTCGACTATCCCGGACAGATCGTTGAAATCGACACGAAAACACGAAAGCCGATTCGCACGATCGAGGCCGGTCCGTTTGCCCGCGGCATCGCGCTGGGGCCGAAAGGGGAGCGGCTGTACGTTACGGAGTTTTACACCTCAACGGTCCGCGCGTTTGACATCGAGTCCGGCAAAGTCGCTGACGAGTGGAAAGGCAGCAGCACCGACAACCTGGCTCGGCAGCTTGTCGTCAATCCTCGACGGCCGAAGGTTTACTTGTCGCACATTCGATCGCGAGTCAACGAGGCTCACGGGTCCGGGTCCATCTTCCCGTACGTCGCCGTTCCAGACACCAGGCCGGGCGAGGGCAGCCGACGTCGCCGCGTCCCGATGGACACGTTCGGCCAGGGCCGTATCACTGCCAATCCGTGGGAAGTCGGAATCAACCCGGATGGAACTCAGCTTTATATCGTCTTTGCCGGAACGAATGAGTTGTTCGCGGCGAATATCGAGGACGACGATTATCGCGAGCTTGTTTTCCGCAGGATGATCATCGCTGGAAACAATCCGCGAGCGGTCCGAGTCTCTCCCGACGATCAAACGGTTTATGTTTACAACGCTCTGGACTTTCAGGTTCTGGCTCTGAAGACGAGCGACCTGTCAAACGTCGCAACGATTGACGTGACAACCAACCCGCTGACTTCGGAAGTGCATCGCGGAAAGATTCTGTTTTACTCGGCGCTGCCGCCGATGGTCGGTCGCCGCTGGATCAGTTGCTCCAGTTGTCACCCGGATGGCCAGCCCGATGGTCGTACCTGGAAGAATCCGGAAGGCCTGCGGAACACGCAGTCTTTTGCGGGAATGGCGTACACGCATCCGGTTCACTGGTCTGCGGATCGCGACGAGGTTCAGGACTTTGAACACACGATTCGCGGCCCGCTGATGCAGGGGCAAGGGCTGATTCGTGGCGCCGTGAACCCGCCGCTCGGCAAGCTCAACAAGGGACTCTCCGCGGACCTCGACGCACTGGCCGCCTACGCAGACTCACATGACTTTTCGCTGAGCCCGCACTCAAAAGGTGGCCTCAGTGATGCGGCGAAGAGAGGCCGAACCATTTTCTTCTCAGAAAAAGCAAACTGTGCTTCGTGCCACAGCGGACCATTCCTGACCGATTCGAAACCGCTGTCGCCCGACAAGCTGATTCGCCACGACGTCGGTACCGGCAACGACGATCCCGGAGAAAAGATGGGGCCGGCCTACGACACGCCGACTCTGCTTGGTCTGTACCGCACCGGCCCGTGGCTCCATCACGGCAAAGCGACAACGCTGGCTGAGGTCTTTACGAAGAACAATCCGAATGACAAACACGGCGTGACAAGTCACTTGAAAGAAAATGACATCAGCGACCTGGTCGAGTTCCTGAAAGCTCTTCCGTACGAGCAGCCGGTGCCCGACGTGGCACGAGTTTCGAAAGTGGAGAAGAAATGACGGTCTTCTGGAATATCGCAATGCCCGTTCGAGTCCTGCTCACCATCGGGCTCCTGTGCGCTGCCGGTTGCGGCGGTGGCGACTCGGTCACCAATGAGTCTCCCGGGCAAACGGCGTCTCCCGGGCAAACGGCATCGCCCGAAGAAGTCTTAATTCCGTCCGCGGCGGCCGCTGTGTCGCTCGCCGTCCTCAACGCGTCGGAAACGGACGAACTGATCGCCAGTCACGAGGGACAAATCGTCGTCGTCGATCTGTGGGCCCTGTGGTGAGGCCACTGCGTTGCGGACCTCCCGCACCTTCTGCAGTTGCAGAAGAAATATCCGCAGACTGTCAAAGCGATCTCGCTGAACGTCGACCACGATGAGGAAGGCGAACCGTCGCAGGAACTTCAGAAGGAAGTGCTCGACAAGCTGACCGAGCTGAATCTGAATGTCACGAATATTCTGTCGAGCACCATCTTCGACGACGTTCTGGATCGTCGCGACATCTTCGGTGTTCCGGCCGCACTCGTTTTCAGTGCTGATGGCAAGCTGCTGAAGAAGTTCGATGGTGGTTTCAGCTACGAAGAGGATGTCATCCCTCTGATCGAAGAGACGCTCAAAAAATCAACCGGCGACTGAGTTCTCCCATTGAGGATTGCCTGTCGCTGGTGGAAAAACAATAACGGCCGGAGTGGAAGAGTCCACTCCGGCCGTTTTCAATTCTCGTCAGGCACTCTAACGAATTCAGAATGACGCGGAGAAACCAGCGGTCAGCAGGTGAGCAGAAACTTTCTGCGTCAGCGAGCTGCCCGGCACCGGGCCGGCGGCGGTCTGGATCGAATCGTTCAGCTCATTTTCGAAGCCGTGCGAGTAGGCAAGGTGCATCGCCAGTGCCGGCGTGATCTGCAGCGACGTTCTGTTCTTCCACCCGGCTGTCTGGTTCGTGAGTCGTCGCGTCAGCAGCGAGCGGGAGAACGTTGCCGATGATGCCGTGCTGGCCGCAGGCTGGCCGGCGACGCGATATGCCGAGGCGCTGGTGCGAATGGCTGAGCTGTCGACATCGCTGCGGCGAACCGGGCTGGCGACGCCGCAACTGCGTCTGACCCGGGGAGGCATCCTGGCGATCGCGCTGGCCGCGGCGTCTCTGCTCGCGACGCCGATCGTTGTCCAGACCCGGGCTCAGGAAGGGAGACGCCCCACCGACGACGTAAAGGCGGAGGTTGCTCTGCCTGATGAGGATCCCACGGAAGCCTCTGCAGATTCGAAACAGAAGGGGACTACCGTCGAAGAAGCTTCCGACGACAAGAACGAGCCGGCTGCCAGAACAGAGCCACGGACGATTGACGGGTTTGTCACCGGACCGGAAGGGGCGATTGCTGGCGTCAATGCGACCGTGACATGGCGAGCGACGCGTTTCCGGCCGGCGCGACGGCAATGGTGGCCCTGGCGATTTATGATTGCGGGCCGCAATCCGACAAGGCCGTCCAGGCGGCGACCGAGTATCTGCTGAAGGCGTCTCCCGACACGACGAAAGAAGTGGCACTGCAGACGATGTTTCTTCACCGGATCGGGAAACCGGGAGCGGCGCTGCTGCGTCGCAACCTGCAGTGGCTAATCGATGCGCAAATCAAAGAAGGGCCAGACGCGGGTTCCTGGAGTTGTCGAAAGGAGCCCGTCGGCCAACGCGGCGACGGTGCCAACACTGCCTACGCGATTCTCGCTTTGTCGGTTGCGACGCCGGCCGGCAAGGACGGTGAGGCCACTGTTCCGAACGAAGTCTGGCAGATTGCTCGAAGCTGGCTGTTGAAGTCTCAACAGGACGATGGCGGCTGGGGGATACACGACCGCAACAAAACAGACGACCGGAGCGATGACGGCGTGCGGCCTCGCCGGGTTAAAGGCGACGGAACAGCGGCTGAAGAAAGCCCCGGAGAGTCAGGCGGCGGTCGAACGAGCTCATGCCTGGCTGAATTCCCACTGGAGCACGACGACGAATCCCGGTGGCGGGCGGGCGTGGCGAACGTTTTAACTGTACTGGATGAGTCTGGCGTTGCGGGATCAAGCAAAGCTCGGCGACCGGGACTGGCATGCCGAGATGCTCGATCAACTGCTGAGGTCGCAGAAGAAGGACGGGTCCTTTGAGCCCGAGTCTCCCTCGATGACGCCCGAAATTTCAACGGCCCTGGCTCTGGAGATCCTGAAGCAGGGCAGCACTCCGAAATCCGAGTAGCGACTCTTGATGTCCATGCCACTTTTTCGACAGGCTGTTAGGATGCCGGTCCCTGGCAGACCGTCGAATAAGAATAAGTTGAATGGATTTAGCGGAGCGGCGCAGGCCGCCCGGTCTTGCATGGGAAAAAATGCGCCCGGACCGGACGGCTTGCGCCGTGCCGCTACCTTTTCAACGGGCTGCCTGAAATCAGATGTGTGGTGGTTAGCGGAGGAGATCTGTGTTCGAGCGCCCTTTCCAGGTGAGGCATTTCTGCTGGTTGGCTGTTGTCGCTGTTTTTGTGTTTTCAATACGCGATGCCTGTTGCCAGGCAGAACCGACAGTGTCGTTTGTCGCCGGCTTCGATCGATTCTCGCGGCACGGTGAAGTGGACTCGCGGCTCGGCGGGCGGGTGCTGTTGAGCGAGCTCAGTTGCGCGGCCTGTCATCTGGCTGGACCCGAGATCCAGCCGAAGCGGGGACCGAATCTGGACGGCGTCGGTAATCGCGTGAGCCACGAGTGGCTCGCCAGGTTCCTGAACGAGCCGCAGACGGTGAAGCCGGGCACGACGATGCCCGACATGCTCGCCGGACTCAGCGATGAAGAACGGCCGAAAGCCACGGCGGCTCTTGTGGCGTTTCTCACCACACAGCGAAAGCCGTTTCCAGACATCAAAGGCACCGGGCTGCGGCCTGTGCCTCTGGAATTCTGGAATCGCGGACAGCTCACGCGGGGGCGGCAGCTTTATCACCAGATCGGTTGCGTGGCGTGTCACGCAGCGGACGAGTCTTACGAGACCGTCGAGACGAAGCCGACGCCGCTTGACGAGCTGCTTAAAGAACTCAATCTGGAAGAGCTTGAGGCGCTTGGATTGTCCTCAGCGGCGCGGCGGGTGGAGTCCGTGCCACACGGTGACCTGGCGGCAAAATACTCGCGGCAGTCGTTGACGTTTTTTCTAATCGACC
>JAQBVJ010000104.1 GCA_027623235.1 Planctomycetota bacterium | reverse complement strand
CCTTTCAAAGCCAGGTCAATGTCCACTGATTCTCAAACCCTTCCAAATCTGCCGGAGGAATGGCGGTCCTGCCCTTCGAGCCCTGCCTTCATGGAATAACGGTCGGCCGGTCTTCGCTGCTTACCCGGTCGCTACGACCGCCGATGGCGGACTTTTCGTTACAGGTCGCTCGACTTGTCAGGTCGGCCTATTCGTTGCGGAAGCAGGTCTGATCCTCGGTCTGAGTTCGAATCCGCCCGTGTCGTGGCCGGGGACCGGTTAACTTGAAGTGGCGAATCAGGTAACAGGCGCAGGTTGTGCGCGAGCTCGACCGGTCCCTGGACTGATCACCCTGCGGAAAGCGGTTGCAACGGATTGGGCGAGTCGTAGAATGACTCGGCTCTGCGTTTCGTAAGAAGAAATCCAACAAGGCGTTAGGTTTGAATTTCCGGCGACGCGTCCCGTCAGGCGGGGCCGGTTCCTTTAGTTTCACCTGTTGCCACATCTCTGTTGTTGAAATCGAAACGGTCGACTCATGGCGAAGAAATACCTCAGTCTTGAAGAAGCCTCTGGAATGCTCGGGATCTCCGAGGAGGCGTTGAAGAAGGCTCGCGAGAACGGCGATGTTCGCGGTTTCGCTGACCGAGGGAACTGGAAGTTCCGCGACGAGGACGTTGCGGAATACGGGCGATCGTTGTCCGCCGACTCCAGCGCGGAAGTGCCTCTGTTCGGCGACTCGGGCAGCGTGCTTGGCGATGATGACGGGATCGGCGAGCAGCCGACCGAGATTCGCAAAGGCAGTGGCGACAGCAACGTGCTGTCTGGCGACAACGATATTCTGATCACCGATGCGGACGAAGGGGCGTCCGACAGCGGCGTCCGCTTGATGTTTGACGACAATCTTTTCGGGGATGACGATTCCGACGAAGCGCCGCCGCTGCTGGCTGACTCCGACCCGAGTTCCATTCCGCTGCAGCTCGGAGATTCTGACGGTGAGATGGGTCTTGAAGGAGACTCCAGCGCCGACATTCCATTGCAGCTCGGTGACGATTCAGACAACAACTTCGCGCTGGCCGACGATGACGCCAGCGACGACATGGTGCTCTCGCTGGATGAGTCGGACAGCGATGTCAAACTGGCAACGGATCTGGATGACGGCTCGCTCGCGGATTCCAGCGAAGAAGTTCTGCTCACCGGCCAGGAATCGGACAGCGATGTGCGGCTGCTCGGTCAGACGATGCCGATGATGGTGGATTCCGCCAGCGACAGCGACGTGCGGCTCATCAAAACGGACTCGGACAGCGACGTTCAGCTGGTCGGTTCGGACTCCGACAGTGACGTCCGCCTGCTTTCTCCGGGCTTGACCGGTGAACCTGGCAGCGACAGTGACGTGAAACTGTCCGGGGGAGGCGATACGGAAGTCGCGATCTCGCTGGGCGGCGCAGGGCTGGACGACGATGACGACGACGAGAGCGTCCTGTCGCTCGATTCCGACAGTGGCGTGGCACTGGCTGAAGACAGCGGAATCTCGCTCGAAGGAGCGATGGACAGCGGTATTTCGCTCGACATCGCTGACGACAGCGGCATCGCTCTCGGCGTGGCAGATGACAGTGGGATCGCGCTCGACGTCGGTGACAGTGACATTTCGCTCGACGAAGGCCTCACCCTGGACACGGCTGGCGACAGCGGCATTTCGCTTGACGCTGCGACAGACAGCGGCATCTCGCTCGACGGCGAGATGGACAAGACGGCTCAGGTCATGAAGTTTGATGATGACATGTCGGCCGACAGCGAAACGATGGTCGCCATTCCGTCCCTGGACGATGACGAAGGCGACAGTGAAAGCGACTTCGAACTGGGAGCTCTGGAAGGCGACAGCAGCTCGGACACCAGCGTGCTTCTATTCGACGATGAAGACGACGCCGATGACCGTGCGGCCACGATGATCAAGAAGGCCACCGATCAGGAAGAGACGTTCGACCTGGACGCTGGCGACGCGTTCGATGAAACTTTCGAGGACGAAGACGATCTGCTCGGTGAAGACGACGAAGTCGAAGACTTTGCCGATGACGACAGCTTCATGGCGGACGACGATGCCTTCGACGATGAATCGTACGTCGATTCCGGAACGGCAGCGTCCGGTGGCGGTCCGATCCAGATGGTCGCGGCGGCCGAGCAGGAATGGGGCGGCGTGATGTTTGCCATGACGCTCGTTTCGTCCGTTGCCATGCTCTTCTGCTGTGGCGTGTTGTTCGATCTGATCCGCTTCAGCTGGAAAGCGGGCGAATACGGCGTCGTCGCCGGCTGGTTCATCGAGACCGTCGGTAGCAAGTAGCGCCGCCTCGCGTCGCTGGTGCCGCCTTTCGCGCTGACCGCAGTTGATGCTTGCCGACAGTCTGCCGGCCTCACACGGGTTTGAGCGGATGCGCTTCGACGAATTCTCGCAGCCGCGGGACGATCTGCTCGTGAGCGTCCTCGAAAACGTAATGCCCTGCGTCGGGAATGCGCAGCGTCTGTGCCTGAGGAAACCTCCGTTCGAACTCGTCGAGGAAGTCCGTCGTAAAGCACCAGTCCTGCTCGCCCCAGACGAGCAGCATGGGATGCCCGGCGAACTGAGACAGTCCTTCCTCGACACCGACCAGCGTCTTCCAGGATCGGTGTGACGGTCGCAGCGGGATGTCTTTTACGAAGGCGTCCACGGCGATTCGGTTTCGCCAGGAATCGTACGGAGCGAGGTAGCCCTGTCGAACAGCCTTCGTCATGCGATCGCGTTTCGCGACGGCCATCGTCAACGCAGCTCGGCTGAACGCGTTGAGCCCTCTTAAAGCCAGCGTGCCCAGGATCGGAATTCGACAGACGGCAATGCGAAGTGGAATCTGCTTCGACCGAAACGCGCCTGTGTTCATGAGGACGAACCGCGAGAACCTTTCGGGCATTCGCCCGGCGGCGCCCATGCCGATCGCGCCGCCCCAGTCGTGAGCCACCAGCGTGATCCGTTTCAGGTCAAGCTTCGTGACGAGCTCACACAGCGCCGTGATCCGCTGCTCCAGCGAGTAGTCGTAGTCGAGCGGCTTCTCGGACAATCCGCAGCCGATGTGGTCAACGGCAACGGCTCGAGCTGTCTTTGCGACTTCAGGAACAATCTTTCGCCAGGCGAACGACCAGGTGGGGTTTCCGTGAACAAACAGAAAGACCTCGCCGTCGCCTTGATTGTCACTCCCCTCGTCGAGGTAGTTCATCCGCGCGCCGGTGACCGTCATGGAATGACTGTCGAACGGAAATTCGGATTCCAGTCCTGCAAAGCTTGTCATCTGAACTTTCGCGAGTCATTCATTGAGGCCGAAATTCACTGCAAACCGCCAATTCCTGGCCAAAACGTCAGAGGTAAACTGAAACTCCCTGGGGCATCTTCCTCCATCGCCTTCAAATTCGTTCAATCCGACATGTCGGTTGCCCGCAAAGGTGCAACAAGAGGTAGAAATGAACGGTGCGATTTCGATGTCCGCAAATTAACATGCGGCAATTCATCTGAAACTGGTCACTGAGTTACATGAGCACCTGGGCAGAGGTCAAGTCATGGTTGCGCGCTTTTACGTTCCGGAAAATCTGAAAGCCGGAAAGCTGTCTCTCGACGGTTCCGAGTTTCATCACATGGTCCGCGTGACCCGCCATCAGGTGGGTGACACCGTCCGTCTGTTCGACGGAACCGGTCGGGAAGCCGACGCGGAAATCACCTTTACGTCCCGGCACGCCGCGACGCTGCAGGTCGGAAATGTTCAGGCGATCCCGGAGCTCGATCAACCGCAGCTTATCCTGGCGGTCGCCCTGCCGAAATCGTCGCGTGCCGGCTGGCTGGTCGAGAAGGCCGTCGAGCTGGGTGTGTCGAAAATCGTGCCGCTGAAAACTTCCCGCAGCGTGGTCGATGCGCGGGAATCGAAACTCGACGCCCTGCGAGGCAACATCGTCTCAGCCTGCAAGCAATGTGGCCGGTCGCGACTGATGACGATTGAATCGACCGTCAATTGGGGCGAGTTCGTCGATTCCGAAATGCAGAACAACATTTCCTGCGTGGCTCATCCCGGCGGCGTGCCGTTTACGGACTCCCTGGTCAGCACCCTGGCAACAGAGGCCGCTCGGTCGCAGAAGCAGAGTTCGATGAAGAGCGTAATCGTCGCCATCGGCCCCGAGGGGGGGTTCACGATCGACGAAGTCTCACACGCGGCAACTCGAGGCGCGCGACTCATCAGTCTCGGCCCGAGAATTCTCCGGGTCGAAACGGCAGGACTGACTGCCGCTGCGGTCTTCCAGTCGGCAATCCTTGCGAACTGACCTTGCCAGCGGACCACATTGATTCAAGAGGAGCTGACGGCTGCTTCGGCAGCCGTTTTTTCATGCGCTTTGCGACTCGTCTCCGAACCGATCCGGTTGAGTCTTTGCAACGTGCCGTTGCCGCTTTGAGACCTGTTGCCCAAACGCCGCACGCAGGATGCGACGACTCTGCCGGCTTCCCCCTTTGAGTCCGTCCCCGTGCGTGACTTACCGGAACGATTGCCGGCCGGCGTGGCTTCGGCACCAGGTTTGCTTTCCTCCTCTGGCAACCAGTGACCTGCCCTCAGCCAGTTCGAGTCGTGTCGACTTCCCGGTCCATTCGGGACGTGGCACTTCTTCGGAGGAACGATGAACCTGACACTTCGCCAGATGGCGGAAATCGCCGCGATCGTCTCTGCAAAGTCGACGCTGCTGATCGAAAGCCCGACACGGATCGCCGACGAGCCTTTGCAGGCGTACTGGAAGTACTCGCGAGGACGCACTGTCGACTGGATTCGGAAGCTCGACGAAGGACACTCCAGAATCGGCACGAGCTGCGAGAGTCAGCACGTCGAGATCTGGGAATCGCTCAGACCAGTCCTGAATGAAATCTTCGTGACGGAAATTCTCACGCGAGTCTGGGGAGCAACGCTGACCGCTCACGACCGACACCACGGAACCTGTTGTGCCGGCCCGATCGCTCGCAACACGACCGACGGACACACGCAGGCACGCAACCGCGCCATGAGGCTGCTGGTCAATGGGCCGCAGGTGCCACTGAAAGCGCTGGCGGAAGTCGATCGGACTCGCCGCAAGGCGGAACGCTGGACCGATCTGCTCATTGGCCACCTGGCCCTCAAGTACGACCTTGAGCAGTTCGCATTCGAAAGCCGCCGGTCGCTCGAATTCGGCCAGAGTCAGATGGAGCAGTTCATCGAGTCAAACGACGAACCGGTGTGGGAGTTCGTTCTGGCTGGCGTCCGTCTCGGATTTTCGGAACTGGACGCGGCTCCCGTCTCCGCCACGTGGAATCGCGGCATCGTTGACTCGATCATCGGCTCGTTCCCGCCTGACAGTTTCAAAGCGTCCGGCGTGTTTCAGTCGGTAAATCTCAGCCGCATTGCCCGCAGCGGTCTCGCCCCGGAACGAACTCCACCGGGACCGGTGACGGACGCCTCGCAGAAAAGTCCGGCCAGGTCCCGACTTCTGTTCGCAAAACTGAATCAGCGGTTCGATCAGAACTGATCACTGCCTCGAAGGCTTGCGGTAATCCAGCGGTGGTTTTTGTCCGGGCTCCATCAGCGAATTGTACTCGCGAGCCCCAAGCCGGCGATTGTGTTCCGCGTGAGCTTCCTGAATGACTTGCGGGTTCGTCATGAAGTCCCACGCGGAAGCGGCGAGAACTCGCGCGGCCAGGTTCATGCCCTTTCGCCCGATCGTCGTCCCGCCAGCGGCAACGGCCTGCCACGAATGAGCCGACGTGCCCGGCACCCAGCACGCGGTCGTGAAGCCGGTCGTCGGGACGAGCCACGAAACGTCACCGACGTCGGTCGAACCCTTTCCAACGCTGCCGCTGCGATCCACGGTTTCCTGGATCGCCGTCAACGGCGGCTTCAGGTCGAACGTTTCCTGAATCCGCAGGGCGAACGCGGTTTCCTCTTCGGTGTATCTCAGGTCGGTGAGCTCGGCGAGATTCTTCATCGTGATCTGAGCCAGCACGTTGTTCGGCAGGATTTCCCGGATGCCTCCCTCAAAACGAATCTCAAGTTTCGTCTCCGTTGCGAGCGCTCCCGCCTGAGCACACAGCACAAGCCGCTTGTAAAGGTCCCGCACGACGTCGCCGTCCGGATGACGGATGTAGTAGTAAACTTCGGCGAAGGCCGGCACGACGTTCGGCGCTTCGCCGCCGGACAGGATCACGTGGTGAATCCGAGTGAAATCGGGCGTGTGTTCGCGCAGCAGCTGCGCCGCGAAGTTCGTCAGTTCGACCGCGTCGAGTGCCGATCGGCCTCGCTCGGGAGCTCCGGCCGCGTGCGACGCTTTGCCTCGAAAACGAAACTTGACCGCCATCCGCGCGAGGCTGGACCGATCACCCGCTGAGTTCTCGTGACTGGGATGCCACTGCAGGACCGTCGCGCAATCTTGAAAGAGTCCGGCCTGTGCCATGAAGACTTTGCCGCTGCCGCCCTCTTCTGCCGGGCAGCCGTAAAACCGGACCGTGCCTTTCAAATCGCCGGCCTTGATCCGCTCGGCAATCGCGATCGCTGCCGAGGCCGCAGCCGCTCCGAACAGGTGATGCCCGCAGCCGTGCCCGTAAGTATTCCCTTCGCGAGGCTGGCGGTACGGCACGGCGTCCTGCGAGAGGCCAGGCAGCGCATCGAACTCGCCGAGAATGCCGATGACCGGCTCACCTTTCCCGAACGTGGCGGTGAAGGCCGTCGGAATTCCTGCGACCTTGCGCGCCACTTCGAAGCCGGATTTCTCAAGGTGGCTGGCCAGCAGCTCGGACGATTTCTCTTCGAGGTAG
Source organism: Planctomycetota bacterium (assembly GCA_027623235.1). Lineage (GTDB taxonomy): Bacteria > Planctomycetota > Planctomycetia > Planctomycetales > Planctomycetaceae > JAQBVJ01. Next base: position 19,644 of record JAQBVJ010000104.1, on the reverse strand, counting down.
CCCGGTTCCGCGTGCTCCCAGATCTTCTTTGCGAGTTGCCAGGTCGTCTCGTCACGCTGATTGACCGACTTCACGACGTCGGCTTTTTCCGCGTGAGCGACTCTCACCCCGATTGGAAAAAAGAAAACGACGGCAAGGCAGACCGCGACGAGGCGTCGGAATCCAAAAAAGAAAGTGAGAACCCGCATGAGATGTCCTGCCTGTTTCAAGTCGTTCCGGATGGGAGCCCGCAGCGCCAGTGATACTCAAAAACCCTTTGCGAACCTTTGCGTCTCCGCGGCTTTGAGTCAGAGGCCGCACAGTTGTCAGATCGAACTCAACCGCTCGGCAAGGTATTTTCGTGAGCGGTTAATCTCGGCTGTGATTTTCTCGCCTGAATCGAGGATCGGAACTCCACGCGGGACGGGGTGCATGAATATCTCCGACCAGCCGTCGTATTTAATGTCTCGCAGCGCGGCCAGCAGAGGGGCGAAATCGAGCGTGCCTCGCCCCGGCATCTGCATCAGTTCCTGCTCCTTCGGCAGTTTCACGTGGCAGCCCATGCCGTGTTCCCATGCGTAAAACATGCGGATGCTGTTGCCGAGCGTGCGAATCAGGTCGGACTGCAGCTTCTCGTCCTGCGGCAGATGGTACGGGGCGAAGGCGATGCCCAGGTGTTTCGATGGTCGCAGTTCGGCGAGCCACTTCAGGGAATCCGGCGAGTCGATCAGGTTGTTGCCGTGATTCTCGATGGCGATCGTCGTGCCGGTTTCTTCGGCCACGGCGAGATGCGGTTTGAGTTGCTCAATGAACTTTCCGACGGCCGCCTTGAGCTCCTTGCCCTTCGCGTCTTTGGGGCCTTGCCCGCCACAAACGAGCAGCTCACAACCGAGTCGCCGGGCGAGTTTCATTTCGTCCTGCAGACCGAACGGGCCGAGCTTGTACTGCGTGATGCAGCCCAGTTTGACTTTGTGGTCGGCAAGCAGTTTCGTAAACGCGGCCTCGCCCATTTCGTCAAGCTGCTCGCGCTGGTTGCCGTGCACCTTCGGCCAGATGTCGATGTGAGTCGCGCCGACCTTCGCTGCTTCGGGAACAATCTCCGCCAGCGGCGCGTAACCGTACATCGGCGTCGCGAGGATGTACTTCAACTGAAAGTCGGCCCGTGCATCCGCGGCCACAGACTCTTCCGCGGCCACAGACTCTGTCGCGGCCACAGACTCTGTCGGGACGAGTGACCTGGAAGACAACGCCGCGGCACTAACAGCGAGAAAGTCTCTTCGATTCATCATGAGCTCTTCTTTCCGCACAGGTTTCAGCAGCACGTCGAAAAGTTTGAAGCATAGAGCGAAGTGGCGCGAGCCGCCCGGTTTTGGATGGAAAAATGCGCTCAGACCGGACGGCTTACACGGTGCCGCTACTTTTTCAACGGGCTCCGCCACGATAGGTTAGGGCTTCGACGGGAGGGCTGCCTACTCAATCAGATCCTGTAGAACGAGCCGCAGTCTGCGACGGATTCGGTAGTTGGCCTGGCGGATAGCCTGCGGGTTGACTCCCAGTTCCTCGGCGATCTCCGTCGCGCTTTGCCCGTCGATGGTGACTTTAAGGAACGCGGCCCAGTTTTGTTCGCTGAAGTCGGGGCGGATCAGATCCATGGCTCGCTGGACGAGCATCGAATGCTCGCCGGCCGCTTCCTCTTCGTCGTCGTCCGCGAGAGGATCCGAAAGTGGATCGGGGATGTTGCCGATTCGGAGAGCTCCATCAGTCCCCCCCCTGCCCGGCCGGCTGGTTGCTGAGCCTGCGGAAATGATCGGCGATTTTCGTCCGGACAATCGTCCTCAGCCACGAGCGAAATGAGCCGACGTCGCGCATCGGCTTGAACGATTTCAGATGAGTTGAGACGGCTCGAAAGGTCTCCTGAAAAACATCGGCGAGGTCGTCGTCCTGGAGGCTCGCCTGTCGGCACCACTTCTGGACGAGCGGCCCGTAGAGATGGACGATCTGATTCCAGGCTTCCTGATCGTTGGATCGGGCGCGCTGAAGCAGACTCATTGACGTCGGGTCCTGGGCGTTGCCTGACACTCGCGGCAGTCCTCTTCGTACGGGCGTTAAACGATTCCATTCGCGTGCGGGCAGCAGGAGACGTCACTGTTCGCGTCAACCGTCCCTCGCTGCGCTGACCATCCCGGCAGCATAACACGGAGTGAAAGCGGGGTAAGCTTCCAGCTTGCCGAGCCCGAAAATCGGAAGCTGGAAGCCAATACTGTTCGGCACGGCCTCTGCGTCGGTCGTTTAACGTTGAGCCGCAGGCGAGAACTTCGGTGGCGGAGCTCACGATGAACCACCGCGACATCGCCGCCACCCTCGGATTTGTTTCCACAGCGCCGCGAAGCGGCGCCACCCCAGGATCTGACCAAGTGAGCGAAGTACCTGAAAGGGTTCCACAAAACGATCGCCGGCCTGTGCAACCCCTTCGGGGTAGTTGTTTTCCCACATTCCAACCTGGGGTGACGCCGCTACGCGGCTGACCCCAGACTGTTGGATGAAACGCCTTCGGCTTAAAAAACGCAACTTCACAACTCAAGCTTCGGGTTACGACAGAACCTCCCTGGCTGCCAGCAGACACTGATGACTGAACCTCGAAGTACCCGCCGGGATTTCTTTGCCCGTACCAGCGACGGACTGCTCGGTGCTGCGCTGACGCATCTGCTGTGCGAAGACGATTTTGGTGGCACGTCAGCACTTGCCGGGGAATCACTTGCGCCGGAGGCCGAGCAGGTCTTCAACCTGAAACCCAAACGGACGCATCATCCGGCGCGAGCGACATCGGTTATCCAGCTGTTTATGAATGGTGGACCGAGTCAGATGGACCTGTTCGATCCAAAGCCGGAGTTGAACAGGCTTGACGGAAAACCGTTTCCAGGGAACGTCGAAGAGATCGGGAATTCGGACTCCGTCGACATCGGCGTGATGATGGGTGGGCAGTTCGACTTCGCCCGGCATGGCGAATCGGGAATGTGGATGGCCGACGTTCTGCCACACACGTCGCAACTCGCCGACGAGATGTGTCTGGTCAATTCCATGTGGACCGACCATCCGAATCACGACAACGCGCTCTACAAAATTCACAGCGGCCGATTGTTCATGGGCTACCCGACTCTGGGAGCGTGGACGGTCTACGGGCTTGGGTCGGAGAACCGAAATCTGCCGGCGTATGTCGTGCTGAACGATCCGCTGGGGCCGCCGAAGAACGGAACTCGAAACTGGACGGCGGGATTTCTGCCACCGCTTTATCAGGGAACGCCGTTCCGACCGACGGGCTCGCCGATTCTTAATCTGAAACCGCAGTACGAACAGCCGTCCGCAGTGACCGAGTCCGCGCGAAGCCTGCTCAACCGGCTCGACGAAATTCATCGGAAAGAGCGACCGTACTACCCCGAGCTCGATGCCCGCATCGAGTCGTACAGCCTCGCCGCACGAATGCAGCTTTCGGCAGGCGAAGCCCTCGATCTGTCGCGCGAGGAGAAACACACACATTCGATGTACGGCATCGGCGAGAAATGGACTGATTCGTTCGGCCGGCGATGCCTGCTGGCTCGGCGACTGGTCGAGCGTGGTGTCCGCTTCGTGCAGATCTTTCTCGAAGAGCAACCGTGGGACAGCCACGCGGATCTCGGCCCAAACCATCGCGGAGCGTGTCTGCGAACCGACAAACCGGTCGCCGGGTTGCTGCGGGACCTCAAACAGAGAGGTCTGCTGGACTCAACGCTGGTCATCTGGGGCGGCGAGTTTGGACGAACGCCGACGACGCAGAAATCCGCGAACGGCTTTTCCGGCCGCGACCACAACATGCAGGCCTTTACGTCATGGATGGCCGGCGGCGGCGTGAAAGGTGGAACGAGCTACGGCACAACCGACGAGTTCGGTCACAGCGTCGTCGAGAACCCGGTCAGCGTCCACGACTTCCACGCAACAATTCTGCACCTGCTTGGGCTGCATCACCAGCATCTGTTTTTCAGGCGGAGTGGTCTGGAAGAGCGGCTCACCGGCTTCGAACCGCCGCGCGTCGTCACGGAAATTCTGAGCTGACAACAACTGCGGAGAGCTGCTCATGATGAATCGCCGCGATGTGCTTGGTCTTGCGATCGCTGCCGGCGCCGCGTCGGCCGTGCGGCCAGCGACGGCCCGGTCAGAAGGCAATGAGGCTCCGCGATTTCGAATCGTCGATTCGAACGTCAGCCTCTTCCGGTGGCCGTTCCATCGGTTGCCGCTCGACGATCCGGATCTGCTTGTCAAAAAGCTTCGCTCACTGGGAATCGCTCAGGCCTGGGCCGGAAGCTTCGAGGGGCTCCTTCACCGCGATCTCGCGGGAGTCAACCGGCGACTGGCTGAGGCCTGCCGCAGGCATCCCGAGCTGATTCCGATCGGCTCGATCAACCTCGAGCTACCCGGCTGGGAGCAGGACCTGACGTCGTGCATCACCGAACACTCGATGCCGGGAGTGCGACTGCATCCGAATTATCATGGGTACACATTGGATGACCCGCGTTTTGTGAGTCTGTTGAAATCTGCGACCAAAGCGGGCCGGTTCGTGCAGATTGCGTCCGCGATGGAAGACGTTCGCACTCAACACAACCTTGTGAGAGTGCCGGACGTTGATCTCGCTCCGCTGCCGGAAATCGTGGCCGGTCTTTCAGAAGCGCGAGTTCAGATCCTGAATCATCGCCTGCGTTCGCCGTTGCTCGATCAGCTGGCGAAAACGCCTGGCGTCTACTTTGACACGGCTCGCGTCGATTCGACGGACGGCGTTCCGAAGCTCGTCGATGCTGTTCCGCCGGGTCGAGTCCTGTTCGGTACGCACGCTCCGTTTCTGGTTCCCGAAGCCGCCTTGATTCGAGTCCACGAGTCCGGCGTGTTGGACGATTCGAGGTTGAACGCCGTCCTCGCCGGGAACGCCGACAGGTTCTCCGGAAAACTCAAAGCATGAATTCCCCAAACGTACAACTCGGGCTGCCGACTCCGGAACGATTGAAACAATTCCGCATCTGGGATTCGTATTTCACTCCGTCCTATTCTCATCCCGGACCGGACGGAAGCAGTCGACTGATCGCTGACATCGAGCGTTCACTGCCGGCCATCCGAAAGGGCGAGTTTCAGAAGCTGTGCTACTTCCCTCACGTCGGCGTCGGAACAACCAGCGACGCGGACTTCGAAAAACTGGCCCGCACCAATCCGGATGTCACACTCAAGGCGCTGAAACGCTGGCCGGACATGTTGCTGGGAATGATCCAGCTCAACGGAAACGATGTCCGCGCGTCGCTCGACGCGCTGAATCGATGGCTCCGGGACGGCCCGATGCTCGGCGTCTATTTCCCAGGTGGTGGCCCGGCGGCGCTGCCGTGCTCGCATCGGAATTTTCACAAGCTGGTTGAGCGGATTGCCGAACTCAACGGCGTGATCATGCAGCACACCTGGTTCACGACGGGCGGGAAGCTGAGTCCGGGAGCATCGACTCCGTCTGAGCTCGCGGAGCTGGCGTCACAATTTCCGGAGCAGAAATTCGTGTGTGCTCATGCGGGGGGAGAATGGGAACGCGGCATCCGCGCGGTTCAGAACTCGCCCAACATTCTCGTTGAGACATCCGGGTTCGATTCGACCGCCGGCTTTATTGAGATGGCGGTACGTGAACTTGGAGCCGGGCGGATCGTATTTGGAAGTCACCTTCCGTCACGATCGCTGGGAACGGAGCTGGCGAAAGTGCTCGGCGCGGAAATTTCGGACGACGACAAACGACTGATTCTCGGCGCGAACTATCGGAAGCTGCTCCAGCCGATCCTCTCAAAAGGCGAGTGACAGACGCTTGACCGGCGCGTCGTCAAAGCAGCTCGTCGATCGGCTTGCCGCTGTAGAGCACCGGGACCGGCCGGCCTTCGTCGTAGTGCACTCGGTCTGTCGGCACTCCGAGCTGCTGATAAATCGTGGCCAGCACATCGTTGTAGTGGACCGGCCGATCGTGCGGGACTTCGCCGCGCGAGTTGCTGGTGCCGATGACCTGGCCGGACTTCAAACCGCCACCGGCCAGGACGATCGAAAACACATCGGACCAGTGATCCCGTCCCGCAGTCGCGTTGATCTTTGGAGTACGACCGAATTCCGTGATGACGGCGACGAGTGTCGAATCCAGCATGCCTCGTTCCTGCAGGTCGTCCAGCAGCGTCGAAATGGCTCGGTCGAAGTTCGGCAGACGCGTTTTCCTGAGCGTTTCAAATCCTCCGGAGTGGGTGTCCCAATCCTGGTTGATCGAGAAGTTGACCAGCGTGAACGGGACGCCGGCTTCCGCCAGTCGTCGCGCGAGGATGGCTTCCTGGCCGACTCGCGTGTTGCCGTATCGCTGCCGCAAAGCTTCGGGTTCCTGAGACAGATCGAACGCGTTGCGAGTTGCGACGCTGCTGACCATGTCGAAGGCACGCCGATTGAACTGGCTCATGCCGCTCATCATGTCAGACGAATCGAGCGATCGCGAAAACTGATCGAGTTCGCCCAGCAGCTTGAGACGATGATCGAACCGCGTGAGGTCGACCGCTTTCGTGAGGCTCAGGTTGGGCGGCATCTGAAACGGGCTCTTCGCATCGGATGGCGGCATGCCCGATTCAAACGGGTCGTACGCCATCCCCAGAAAATGCGACGAGGCATACCGGACTCGGTCTCCCAGTTGGCCTTTGTCGGGCACGCAGACGTACGGCGGCAGCCCCGGCGTCCTGCTGCCGAGGGTTCGGGCCACGATCGAGCCCATCGCAGGTTTGTCGTTGCGGTTTTTCGTCGTCGTATTCGCGCCCGGATAGTTGTAGCCGGTCAGAACCCAGTGAATCGCGGCCTCGTGACTGGGTGTTTCGTGATAGACACTTCGCAGCACGTTGAAGTTGTGAACTCGCTGAGCCAGCAGCGGAAGATGCTCGCTGCACTGGTAGCCGGCAACGCTGGTGGCGATCTGTTTGAACTCGCCGCGGATTTCCAACGAAGCGTCCGGTTTTAAATCCCACGTGTCGAGGTGAGAGCACCCTCCCTGCAGGAGGATCACGATCGCTCGCTTCGCCGGCGGACCGGCCGTTGCCGGTTGCTCCGCGCGAGCAGTCTGCGCTACGCCGAACGCGGTCGGCAACGCGAAAGCACCGACGGCGACGCTGCTGTTTCTAAGGAGACGGCGTCGGCTGAAGGAGTTTGCTTCCTGATTCTGGTCGTCCAGCCACGTCATGCGTGATTCTCCAGGCGGTTGCCGCACTTCAACTGTCTTCTGCGAATTCCACCGTACCCCGAAAGTCGAGAACCGGTCAACGTTCAGCTGGCTCCGATGGCGGGAGGGCTTCTCAAGAGTCGGAGGCCAATTTCCTCGCGACGAGTCTGATGTTGCTTCTGCACCACGATGATGCCGGCGATGGCATCATCGGCGTAAGTCGCTGTGGGGGAACCATTTATCTGGTTTGCAGCTCGGTTTCGATCAAACGGACGTTGCCTGGGGACAACATCGGATTCGGGGGTCGGGCTCACGCGTTCCTGGATAAATAGAATTTAAGATTTCGTAACTCATTTGAAAATAACTTGTTACGGCGAGTTGTGGCGGTTTTGTTGAGGAGATTTGGCGCACCGGAAACTGAACGGCATTCAGTCTGCTTTACACCTTCTCATCAAACGAACGAGGCAACACGGACGAGACGACCTCAACACTTTTCAAACCTGCCGAACTGAGAGGACACCACCATGACGAACATCTTCACCGCACTGCTCAACGACGAAAACGGTTTTCTGGTCTCTGCCGAGCTCGTCCTGATCTCGACCATCCTGATCATGGGTCTGGTCGTCGGGCTGACGGAAGTTTCCTTCGCGGTTAACAACGAACTGGAAGATGTCGCCTCGGCCATCGGCTCGGTGAACCAGTCGTTCTACGCGAACGGAGCTCACTCACGGGGCAAAAGCTGCTCGGCGGGTAGCGAGTTCCAGGACTCAGTCGACAATTGCGATGGCCAGTTTGACATCGTCAGCAGTGGCTACATCGGCGAACGCGACTAACTCGAAAGTAACCGGCCCTTGCTGGTCGGTCTGACATAAAGGCCAAGGCGCAGGTTTGGCTTGTGGGATTCGGGCAGCCGGGAACAGACGGAGTTCTCGAACCGGCTGCCCGCCACAAGTGCCTGACTCCAGGCCAGACGACTGCAGAGAAGACAGGATGCAGAGACGACACGACGCTGAGACGACACGATGCTGAACTGATACCGAGTGCGACTTCTGGTGAGTTTGCTGGTTGGGCTCCCGCCTCGACTGACAACTCTCCACTTCTCTGTCCTGAGCCTACACGGGACAGAAGAAGACTGACGCGACCCCGGGCAAACTCGACGTGCGAATCGAGTTTGCTCTCCAACAAAAAAACGCCTCAACCAGTCCCGCTGGTTGAGGCGTTTTTGTTTCGTTTGTCGTCGCTTGTCTAAAGCAATCTGCTCCTTTATTCCTCGGCGACGTTCCTACTGTATCCCCTCCGGTGTCGAGACGACATCGAGGTTTTCGCGAGCTCGAAACAGTTCGGGCTCGCCTCCGTCGCGAGGTGCGCGAAACTCGGAGTGTGTGCCGGGGACCAGTGTGTAGGCAGACTGTCGTCCTCCGATCCGGGTCCGCCAGGTCATTGGGTAAGCGATTTCGTAGCGATGGGTCTGTCCCGGCGCGAGCGTGTACGGTCCGCCCCAACTGCTGTACGGCCCTTTCGTCTCGTAGGCCAGCGGCTTCTCTGTGCTGTTCGTGAGCTTGACTCCCGGCGGCGAAAACGTGACGCCGAGCCACGGGGCTGTCCAGGCAGCCTCACTCAATCGCAACTTCGTCAAGCCGAAATCAAGATCGGGGATCACCGTCTGAGAAGCGGGCCCCAGACCGGTCCAGCCGTGCCACGCTTTACGAACGACGGCTTCCAGAGCGGCCGTGTTGATCGCGTTTTCATCGGCGTTCTTATCGGCGAGCTGTGCTGTGATCACCAGGTCAGGCTCACCAGCCCACTCAAGCTGCAGAGCTCGCGTGGCCTCTTTCGGCGACACGAGCTTCGCCGTGGCAGGCTGTTTCAGGTTGACGTTAAATTCGGCAAACGGCTTCCACTTTTGTTTTGGATCGGTTCGGACCTTCATCACAAATTGAAGTTGTGGGGCGGCGAAGAAAAGCCGCTCTGGTTCGTCTGCGCTGGTTGCTTCCGTTTCCGCTTTCCCGGCAACGCCGCTTTTCGTTTCGTCTGACTCACTCTTTTCTCCGTCTTTCGCATCCGCTTCGGCTTTGACGTCATCCGGATTTCCACCAGCGGCGACAGGCTCTTCGGTCGACTTGCCGGGGTCCGCGGCTTTTTCCGGCTCGCGGCCTCGAACCTCGATCGGCTTTGCGAGAATCAGCTCGGTCCACAGTTCGACGTTTGGACCAAGTGATTTGAGACTTGGAATCGCTTCTGACATTTTGTCAACGTCAACAAGGGAATCGAATGAGCCTTCGGGAATGTCGAGAACGTGAATTCGCGCGACACCTGAATCGGCCAGCATCCCGGTGAGTGCCTGCAGCATGTTCGGCGCCACCGCGACGACCAGATTCTCGCTCGACGAAACATCCTCGACGTTGATATCCGCCACGGTCAGAGTTTGAGGTGTCTTGGGAGCGGGCGTCCCCTCCACTGCCGCGGCCTCGACACCCAGCACCAGCGAAATGCCGTGTTCGTCAACCGCGATCGCTTCCGGGACGACGCGGACGCGCGGTTTGTAAACGGGGAGCGGCCAGAAGCTGCCAACCAGCTCGTCAGCGTCGTCGAGCGACAGTTGCTTTTCCATTTCGGCGACGAGTTTCGGCACGATTCCTCGCACCTCGCGCTCAATCCGGCCGCGGTTTCCGTACAGGCCGCTCACCAGTCCGTCCGAGACCTTGCTGCTGGTCATCCCGAATCCGCGAACGCTCACCCCGGCCGGCTGAGTGACGTACCAGTTGTCGTTCGGAATGTCGAACCGGGAGGCGATCAGTTTCAGTCGAAGCTTTTGATTTTCGATGTACGGAGTCACGTCGAAGCTGACCCACACTGGATAGCGGTGCCCGATCACGATGTCGATCGCTCCGGTGCTTGCCGAGTGGTCGCGTCCGACAACGCTGGATCCGCCAATCCTCAATGAGGCGTTTTGCAGGCCGATCTGCACGTTGACTTTGTCTTTCTTGTAGGCCTTCACCCGGATGCGGAAAATCTCTGTTGAGTAAGTGATGCCGCCGAACGTGATACTGAAATCCCGACCCTCGACCACTGTCGAGTCATAAATGTCGGCGATCCGGCCGGACATCAGATCCTTCGGCAGCATCTCCGGAATTGCCATGGCGAGTGCATCGAGCATCCGGTTTCCGAGCCGCACTTTGGCAGCACTCTTTAGGATGAGAGCCGGCACGAAGGGGTCTTTCTTTTTCGCCTCGGCACGACCGATCAGAATTTCGGCCGGCGTCAGCGTCCGTGCGCTCAGGGCCAGTGCCGATGGTTTCGCGTTTTTCGGGTCGAGCATCCAGGAAATGACCTGGGCATTTCCGTAAACGAATTTCGCAATCTCGTGCCCTCCGCGAGTGACTTCGGTGTAACGAGGTTCTCCGCCGTCTTCCCTCAAAGAGGTGATCATGCGACGTGATTGACTTGGTCGAATCGCGGCATCTTCCGCTCCGTGAAACGCCCAGATCGATTTCCCCTTCAGCTTCGCCGCCATTTCGGGTGTGCCACCTCCTGCGAGAGGGACGATCGCTGACCAGCGATCCGGTGTGGCGGCTGCGATGCTCCACGTGCCATAACCGCCCATCGACCAGCCGGTCAGAACGCGACGATTCGTGTCGACAGAGAATTCGTTTTCAACCGAATCCAGAATGGCGAGAGCCCGCTTTGCGTCCACGGTCTCGCTTGCCCAGCCGGCCAGGTAGCGAGCCTCGACGTCCTCGCACTGCGGGAAAACCGCGATGAACGGGAACGTGTCGGCCTGTTTTCTGATGACTGGCCCGAGCCCCACTTTTGTCTGCAGAACTCCGTCGCTGCCCCGCTCACCCGCACCATGCAGGAACAGGAGGACCGGCCACTTTTTATCTGCGGTGTAACCTTTCGGCACGAACAAGCCGTATTTGTGTTCCCCGTCAGCGTCTTTGAAGACGCGTTGTCGGATGACGTCCTGAGCCGGGACGGTACGGGCCAGCCCGCATACCAGACTCAGCGCGACCGTCAAACTGACCACTGTCCGCACTCCACTCAATCCGCGCATCTTCGATCTCCTGGGAACCTGCCGAGCAACCTGCCTTCGGATGAGTCCGGTACGCCATCTTGACGACGACTCGTGAAGCGGCTTTCCGAAGACTGTTCGGATTCGGCAACTGCAATGGGGAGGCAGTCGCGCTCGTAGATAACTCAATTTGTAACGGCCCGGTCGTCAGTGACAACCGGGCCGCGACGGGAGCTCAAAGATTCGCGGGGGATCGCGTCAATCTTTCTTCGGAGGGCTATCAAGCAGTTTCAATTCGATCTTCTGTTTCTGCTCCTGCTGAATGGCGATCGTCATTCCCCCGGCGACCACCGTGATATCCCCGTCGATCGACGTCTCGCTGTTCTTCGAGATCAGCCTTCCGGCTTCCGCGTCAAACAGAGCTGTCCCTTTGGAACTGGTGATCTTCATTTTTCCGGTGCCGGTCACCGCGTCAGTTTTGAGATCCAGGTCGAAATCCATGCTGGCGGTAAACGTGAACTTGTGAATCGACTTACCTCGCGTGGAATCTTCACGTCCTTCATATTTGTACTTTGTCGTGCCGGTTGCCTTGCCGAGTTTCGCAAGGCTCATGTCGTAGGGCACTTCCCATTCGTCACCTGGGGACAGGGCTTTCTTCGGGAATTCGATGAACTGATCCCGCATTCCCATGGCCGACGCCTCGTCACTGTCGGAGCCTGCCGCAAACTGCTGAGCGATCGGATTTCCCTGGATTGCCCCTTTGATTGCCTCGGCCAGCCCGGTGGCCTTTGTCACCTTCCCCTGCGGATTCACGGTGATATCGACTACGGCTCCACTGATAGCGTCGTAAAGTGGCGCGACTGCGGCACCAATCGCGCTGCCGTCGTTGTTCTCGGTTGAGTCTGAGTCGTACTTGTAAGGACCGACACCGGGGAACACCGAATCCATCTGCAGACGCAGAGTCTTTGATCGCAGGGTGATATTTCCGTCCTTGTCCGGCTCGGTGACCTCCCGCTCGATCGCCTGTTTCGATGTCATCTTTGTATCGACTTCCTGTCCGGCGACTTTCTGGGACATCTCCATCGTGCTGGAGATCTGGTAGTACCGCTTGTCGCCGGGCTTGGCTTTCAGGCGAAAGGTAATCGCGTCCTGCGCAAAGACCGGGCCCGAGAGCAGACTGCCGATAAACAGAGCAAGAATGGCAGTCGAAATTCGAGACATGATGATTCTCCAGACGTAACGATCGATGAGGAGTTCTGACCACGCGGCCAATCATTGTACTGACAAATACAATCAGGGACGTGCCAGGAGCGGTTTCCAGAATTCTCATGGAACCGAACCCGCCTTAAACGTGAGCGGATTCCGCCGGTTCATTTCTTTTCGAGGCTTACCCGGATCAGCTCGCCATCGTTTCGGGCGAAGACGCTTTTCATTGCGAATGCCGGGTGTGACCAGATCGTCATCCGCCTCTGCACGGGTCGAGTCGGTTTGATCAGTTGAGCCCGGCTGATTTCCTCGTAGCCCTTTGGAGTCAGGTTGGCGATGATCAGCTCACCCTGTTCGTTGTGGATAAAGAATCGGTCTTCGTGTCGGATCAGAAACCCGTTCCACCAGCGGCCCTTGCCAGTCGCGTCGAATGTCGACCAGAGACGCTGGCCATTGCTGGCATCCAGGCAACGCAGTTGACCGTAGCTGCAAACGGAATAGATGTTTTCCCCGTCGAAGAACGGCGTACACATAATGGGATGGACGCCGTCGGTCTCATTCTCGCCTTCGCTGTTACTTTTTCCGGACCACACGAGCTTTGCTGACAGCCCATCGTCGGCCACTTCGATCATCCGCGGTCCGTTGTAAAAGCTCGCGACGAAAAGGCGGTTGCCGACCAGGCGTGGTGTCGCAATCGAAAGTCCGGCCCGGACGTCGTACGGAATTTCCCAGATCACCGAGCCATCTTTCGGGTCGAGCGACGAAACGGCCGTCGGATGCCAGGCGATGAGCTGTCGTTTCCCGCCAATCTCGAAAATCACCGGCGGAGCATATCCAACCGCCTTGTCGGTCAGAGATCGCCAGAGTTCTTTGCCCGTCGCCTTGTCGAAGCTGATGACGAGTGCCCCGTCCGCTCCTCCGACCAGAGTGATGAGTTGCTGACCATCGACCAGCGGCGAGGCGACCATCCCCCAGATCGGCAGGTCCGTGCCAAACTCCTTGACAAAGTTTTTCTGCCAGAGGACCTCGCCGGTTTTCTCTTCGAGGGCGAACATGTGACCTTGCGCACCCACCGTAAACACTCTGCCATCGTCGATGACCGGCGTGGATCGAGGCCCGGCCGGGTAGCTCACCGTGTACAGCGCGTCGTACTCGTGACTCCAGATGGGATCGCCGGTTTCCGCATCGAAGCACAAAACCCGCTCGGTCTGCTTGCGTCCGTTCCGTGCGGTCAGCCGGTCGGTCACGAAGACTCGCCCGTTCGCGACAGCGGGTCCGGCGTAACCATCACCGATCTTCGCTGTCCACATTCGAGGGATGGCTCCCTCTTTGTCCTTTGGCAGTTCCTGGACAATACCCGACTCACGCCAGATGAGGTCGCGTTGAGGCCCGCCCCACTGAGCCCAGTCGTCGGCGGATGCGGCAAATGTCAACAGAGTAAAAGCACAACAGAAAGCGAACCGCAGCATCGTGGACTCCTGATTTCGGATGAGCATCGTCGAGAACAGCTGCCCGGGTTGCCTCGGCCGAGACCACGACATTGGCAGAGGACTCTTGAAAAGATCGTTGCCAGTCAGCGTGTGGTCTCAGTCGAACTGAGTACTTCCCGTCACGTGCAGCCACTGAGTGTCAATTGTCGTCGGAGACTTCCTCTGCCGCACGAGTCCGTTCCAGCTCGCAATGCTGCCGTACGGTCCCCTGTGTCTTCATGGTTGTTGTCCTGGCGTTTGTGGTGGCTGGCTTGAGCAACGCCAGAATCGGCTCAAACAAACAATTCGCGAATCGGCTGGCCACCATCCGTGATCGGAACGGGGCGTTCCCCATCGTACAGCTCGTGGGTCGGGTCGATGCCGAGTGCCCAGTGCATCGTTGCGTGCAGATCGGGCACGGATACCGGGCGGTCGACAATCTCCATCCCCAGGTCGTCGGTCGAGCCGATCACCTTGCCGTTCTGCAGCCCTCCCCCAGCCAGGGCGACTGTGAACGCCTTCGAGTGGTGACCTCGCCCGCCGCCGCCGTCGAAGCCGGCGGGACGACCGAACTCGGACGAAACGCAAATCAGAGTTTTGTCGAGCAGTTTTTTCTCTTCGAGATCCAGAACGAGCGTCGACAGCGCTTTGTCGAGTTCCTGAATCAGAATGTGCTGGTTGAGCTGCCCGTCGTTGTGCGTGTCCCACCCGGTGCCGTTGACGAAGTTCAGGTTGTGCGAGACCTCGATGAACCGCACGCCGCGTTCGATTAGCCGTCGCGAGAGCAGACACCGCTGACCGAACTCGCCGCCGTACGAGTTGCGAAGCGTGTCCGGTTCGCGGTCGAGGGCGAAGGCCTGCATGAATTCCGGACCGGACAGACGCAAAGCCTCATCAATAGACGCGTCGTAGTTTTCGACCTTCTTGTCGCGGGCTGCCTGGTTTCGGTAGAGGTCTCTCACCCGGCCGAGAAGTTTCTCGCGCCGCGACTGTCGCGCGTCGGTAATGCCGTTGAACCGGCTGAGCCCGTTCGGACCTTCATTCGTGTCGGTGAGGTAGACGTAGCCGGATTTCGCTCCAAGGAACCCCGGCCCGCGAGTCACATTGGGATACCCAATCAGCACGTAAGGCGGAGCCGAATCGGACGCCGCTCCGCGCTGATTTGCGACGATCGACCCGATCGACGGGTACACAATCGTGCCGCTTGTCGACCGCCCCGTGTGCATCCGGTTGGTCGCGGCCGCGTGTTCGTTGATGACCTCGTGATGAACCGAACGGATCAGGTTAAAGCGGTCGAGTATCCCCGCACACTTCGGCAGGTGCTCGCACACCTGGACTCCGTCGATCGCGGTCGAAATCGGATCGTAATACGAGCCCGGTTTCTTTTCGCCAGCGGTCGCGTCGCCCTTCTTTTTGGGATCCCACGTGTCGATATGACAGGCGCCACCGCCCAGCCAGATCATCACACAGTGCTCGGCCTTGCCCTTGGGCAGGTCGATCTTCTTTGCCGTTTCTGTCGCGGCCAGCGCGTTTGCCAGGCTGTTCACAGAAGCGAAAGCCGAACCTGCAACCGCAGTTGTCTTTAAGAAATCGCGTCGAGTCGTCATCGGAAATCCTGCAGTTTTATTTGTTCGGAAACGGGCCTTGATCAATCCTCAACCCCTTCAATCGGCTTCGTGGCATCCATCAGGAGGCCGCAGATCCCGGAGAACAGGAAGCCTCCGGCACAGACCGTAAACATGAGATTCCATTCGTAAAGACTGGGATTCTCGCCAAGGAAA
The DNA here is from genome assembly GCA_027623235.1 of Planctomycetota bacterium. Classification (GTDB taxonomy): domain Bacteria; phylum Planctomycetota; class Planctomycetia; order Planctomycetales; family Planctomycetaceae; genus JAQBVJ01. Next base: position 3,969 of record JAQBVJ010000104.1, on the reverse strand, counting down.
AAGTCATAGATCAGTGGTGAGACTGCTGCCCCCAGGTTGCCCCACATGTTACCCCAGCCGAGCACTGATCCCACCTGTCGGCCGCCAATATCCTGGCTGAACGCCCAGCTCGAAGGCGTTCCGAAATCCGTCGAAAACGCGACCATGGAAAACAAACCGACAAAGACCCACGGTGTGTTCAGCGATGATTCCGGTGCGAGCGTCGTGATCCCAACGCAGCCCAGGTAGGCGAGCAGTGCCGTCAAGCGGGAGCCGGCGATCGGAATCCGGCGGCCCCATTTGATGCCAAACTTCGAGGCCATCAGGTCGGTCACTTTTCCGCCGCACATCATGCCAACCATGCCGACCAGGATTGGCGTCATCGCCATCGTGCCACGCTCCAGAATCGGCACATTGTGGACGTCCATCAGGTACCGAGGCAGCCAGGTCACCAGGAAGACCCAGCCGACATTGGTGCCCCACTGTGAAAAGCAGTTGTACCACATGTTGAGGCTCTTCATGAGAGCCGCCACCGGCGCCGGCTTCAGCTTCTGTTCTTTCGCCAGATGTTCCCTCCCTTTCAGGATGAGAGCATGCTCTGCGGAATTGCTCCACGGGTGAGCTTCCGGCCGGTTGTAAAAGAAGAACCAGAAGAAAGCGGCGACGAAGATTCCGGCGAATCCGTAAATGTACATGATCGGCCGCCAGCCCTTGCCGTACAGCTTGGCGACGCCACGAGGAAAGACACCTTCCACCAGGAACCGGTGAAATCGCGTACGCTCCGGGTCAGTCAGGGTCTCGCCATCGTTGACTCGCGCGAGCATATCGAGGGCTTCATTCGGGAGCTTGACCGCTCCCATCTGCTTCTCGTTGTAGATGTCGGCGGCCTTAATCATCCGGTTCAGCATGGCGGTGAGTTCGTCTGCCTCAACACCCGAGAAGATTCGCTCCTTGTCGTCCACTTCGCCTTTTGTTGTGGACGTCGCCGCGTCGAGCAACGTGAGCTGTTCCGAAGTCAGCTGGCTGCGCAGAGAACTGCCCTTGCCGTCTTCCTGAAGCCGCTCGATCAACTCGCTGGGAATGAGGACGTCTTTCGAAGTCAGCTCAACCGGAGTTCCCAGCGGCACAAACAGAACGATGAGGTACGCCGTCAGGACGGGAGCCACCGCGCCCCCAATGCGGCCTCCGGTCGCGACCGTGCCGCTGGCCGTACCGCGGGCACTGACCGGCATCCAGCGACCGACGATTGACGCGGCCGTCGGATACGCTCCGGCCTGGCCCAGACCGCAGCCCAGTCGAGTGACGATCAGAATAAAAAAAGAACTCGCCGCCCCGATCAGCCCCGTAAACAGAGACCAGGTCAGAATATAGATAACGAGCATGATCCGCGCGCCGTACCGGTCGCTCAGCCACCCGGCCGGAACCTGCGCGAGAGCGTACGACCAGAAGAACGCGCTCAAGAACCACTTGGCGTCGCCCTGCGTCATCCCGAGATCCTGGCGGATGTAGTCGATGGCGAACGACACACAGAACCGGTCCAGGTACAGCAGAAATGACATCAGCGTCGCACAGAAAACGATGAGATACCGAATCCGCGTCGCCTTCTGAGCGGCGGCTGATTTCACTTCGCCTGCCTGCGCTGACTCTGACATGTTGTCTCCAGAGGGCTTAGCTGAGTACTGGTCCCACGAATAAAGGATCGTAACTCAGGCTGCGATATTGAGACATGGTTCGGTGTTGTTTTCGCATTTGGCCACGACACGGGCGGATTCGAACTCGGACCGAGGATCAGACCCGCTTCCGCAACAAACAGGCCGACCTGACAAGTCGAGCGACCTGTAACGAAAAGTCCACGATCAGGGGTCAATCCGGTCGCGGCGGCTGCAGGGAATCTCCGATCGTCTGCTCACGAGGATCGTGATGGACATTCCCGCCGACGTAATTTGTCAGCCCAGGAGCGGTAGTATGAAATGAGCCGAACTTTTGACCATTTGTGGACTCATCAGACTGCCTGAGGTGCCGTGTGGACCCCATCACTCTTGCGACTGTGACAGCGGCTCTGACTGTCCTTGCAGCCGAATGTTCCAAAGGAGCCGCGAAGGAAGTCGGGAAGGACCTTTGGACAAAGGCGAAATCGCTCCTTGGCTGGACGAAAGAGCCGGCAACCACGGACCTGGCATCGGCCATTGCAGAGAAACTGCACAGCGACCAGGACCTCATGAGAGAGATGGTCAAATTGCTCCAGCAAACGAACTCGGTCGAGAACGTGTCCGCACTGGTCCAGAACGTCAGCGCGAAAAAACTTGTCATCATCAAAGACCAGACCGTCAATGGTGACTTCAATCTGAAGATGTAGCTGGGAGATCCGGCATGACTCAAAAGCCAGACGGTAAGAGTATCAAAGGCAAGAAGGTTGTCTCGCTCGACGGAACTTCGGTTGCGGGAGACTTCCATCTGACCATCAACGGAAAGGATTCCGATTCGTCCCAGGTTTCTGAGCCGGCATCGAACCTCGAATCCGAGTTCTTTCCCGATCGAGAACCTGGCAAGCGTCCTGTGGCCTGCCTCATTCCGTACAGTCGCAACTTGAACTTCCAGGACCGCGACCCGTCGGTCGACGATCTGCGGAAGGCGCTGCGTGAGGAAGGGTCGGCTCTTGTCCAGGCGGTTCATGGTCAGGGCGGAGTCGGGAAGACTCAACTGGCCAGCGAGTATGTTTACCACACGGCGATCGACGGGACGGACTACGACGTGGCGTGGTGGCTGGACTGCGGCCTGACCGACGACGACCGCTCACCCCATCCCACCGGCGAGCCACCCGCGCTGGCCGCTGGCTACGTCGCACTCGCCGCGAAGCTGCCCTTGCCGGACAGTGTCAAAAACGCGGACGACCCGCAGGAAATCATCGACGCCGTCCGCGACTGGCTCGAGATGCACGACGGCTGGCTGCTCGTCTTTGACAATGTGGTCGAGGAAGCTCACATCCGCCCGTACCTTCCGCAGGCTGGCCGGGGCCATGTCATCATCACGTCGAGGAGCAGCCACTGGTCCTCCTCGGTCGCGTCGCTTCAAGTGCGTCCCTTTGAGCCGGACATGGCCCGCAATTTTCTGCTGGAGCTGAGCCGATCGCAGGACGCGGACGCCGCGGAAGCGCTGGCCGCGAAAGCGCTGGCCGCGAAAGCGCTGGCCGCGGAAGCGCTGGCTGCGGAACTGGGCTGCCTGCCGCTGGCTCTGGCTCAGGCCGGGCACTACGTGCGGCAAACGCACGGCTCGCTGTCGCGTTACCTGAAGGACTTCCAGGCCAACCGGAAGAAAGCTCTGAAGCGAAAATCCTCGCTGGACGCTTACGAACAGACGATCTTCGACACCTTCGACCTTAGTATCAAAGCCGTCCAGGAGAGATCGAAACCCGCCGCGAACCTGATGAGCCTGTGCAGCTTCTTCGCCCGCCGCGACATCCCGCTGAGCCTGCTGGAAGCCGACCCGACCGTCCTGCCCAGGTCCCTGCAGTCGACCGTGCGGGACTCCGACAAACTCAGTGACGCCCTGCACACCCTGAAACAGTTCGGCCTGGTCGACATCCAGGACGAGGCGTTGTCGCTGCACACGCTGATCCACTTCATCGCCCGCGAGCGACAGACGAAGACACAAAAAGCCAGCTGGATCGAAGCCGCCGTCCAGTTGCTCGACGCCGCGCTGCAGGGAAATGTGCAAACTGACTTGTCCACCTGGCCGATCTACGAGCGCCTCTCGCCCCACGCGATGACCGCGGTGGACCATGCCGACCCCAAGGGAGCCCCGGAAGGTTCCGAGCTTGCCCTGGCGGCGATAAATGGGGCCGATGGTCAGGATTTGAGCAGATCTGAGGCCGCGGAGGTCACAGCGGTTCGGCCCCGAGGGATCGCTCCGGACGCCACGGGTCGGCTTTGCAGCGACATGGGCACCTATCGGTGGGTACGAGCACAGTATTACCAGGCCGAGCCGCTGATG